>JANLSE010000285.1:0-8337 GCA_031362265.1 Roseiflexaceae bacterium | reverse complement strand
CAGGCGCACGCCGCGCTCGGCCTCGCGGCCAAACAACGCATCGGCCGGGTCGGCGCTCTGGGCTTCGGCGCGGAAGGCAGTCGCAATTCGTTCCAGCACCAGCCGCTTCAGTTCGGTCGGGTCGCGTCCAGCCAAACTTGTGCTCTCGCCCTCATCGAACATGTTGGCGGTGCGTGGCGCCTGAACCCTGGCAATCGCCTGGTCGATCTCGGCTCCTGGCCGCAGCAGGCTGCCCAGGATCTCGGCCTGGGCCAGTGTCTCAAAGATCCGTTCCAGCACCGGGCGCAGCGGACGATCCTCGGGATGGCGGGCCAGGTGCCGTTCAAGCGCTCCGGCATCCAGGCCGCTCGGCGTGGTCGCCAGGTTAATTTGCGCTGGCGTCCAGCGTGGTATTGGCTTGCGGCGGGCGCGGGCATCGTCACGGATCAGTTCCAACGCTCGCATGTATAGCGTCAGCGCCGCCAACTGCACCGCCCGTGGGTCGATATCAACGCCATGTAAATGCTGGCGCAGGATGGTCTCGGCAATCTGCTGGGCATCCATGGCTGGATGTTGCTCGCGATACATGGCCACCAGCATATCGAAGGCCTCGCGCAGAAAGTGGCCTGAACCAACACACGGGTCGATCACCGTCAGCGAGCTGAGGGCTGAAGGCTGAGGGCTGAGGGCTGACTCGCGGTTCTTAATGGGCGAACACAAGGTTCGCCCGTACGAGGGTTCTATCGTTCTTGGTTCTTGTCGGATGTAGTATTCCCAGGTGGCCGGAATTGCGCTCTCGGGGTAGATTTCGTGGTACGAGCGCCCCAGGCTATTCTGGAGCAGCCATTTGACCATATATGGTTCGGTGAATAGCTGGGTTGCGGCGGCAATCACCGCCCGCGAATCGGCCTTCTTGCCACTGCCGAAGCCAGCAAATGCGCGCGCCTTGGCTTCCTCCTGGTAGAACTGATAGGCCCAGCCAATCGCATCGGGATCGCCAAAGGTCGCATCCGTATCGGCAACCGTCGCAGAGGCTGGGCCATGCCCAATCAGTGTCACACAGCGGCGCAACGCACGGACACTTGGCCGCAACGCCAGCACTGGGTCGCCTGCGCCGAACAGGCCAGGTAGCGCGGCGGATTGCTGTGCACAGGCATCTTCCAGCACCTGCCACCAGCCACCATCTGGCTGGGCGATGCGCGCCGGGTTGGATTGGGCCAGCAGAAACAGCGCCTCGGGGATATCGCCATAGGCCTCATTCGGGCGCAGTGTCTCCGCGATCAGGCTACGCGCCTCTAGCGCACGCAGCGCCACCAGGCGATTGATCCAGGAATAGCCCGCCTGTTCCAGGAAATCGGTGCGGGCCGCAGCAGCAGTGCGGCCCTGGCGTGTCAGCTGGAAGATAAAGCGCTCAGCGGCCTCATGAGCCAACTGCTCGGCACGGGTCGCATGAGGGAGTGCATCAATTGGTTGAACCCGCCCATCGGGCAGCACGCCCAGCCGCTCCAGCTCGCGGTCCAGGTCGCCGCGAATAGTGCTGCCATCCTTGGCCGCGCCGCCGAGCAGTTCGTGGCGCAGCTCACGGATGATAAAAGCCAGGATCTCTTTGTGCTGCTTGATCATGGGGCCATTCCTTCTATCAGGCTAGCAAGCCATCGCTCTCATATCCATTTCGATACACTGAATGGCTCATTCGCCGCTCTCTAGTGCTGCCAATACATTGGCACGAATGTCTGCGAGTATGCTGTCGAGCTCATCGACACTTGAAATACTCTGGTCGGGCACATACTTGAGCAGTTTGATACCACGATATGGTAGCGAATCCCCGCCGCGTACCAGTTTTGTTGGTTCTGGTGGTAGGGGCATTGGGCGGAACAGCCCACTCAGTCGCTCCAGTTCGCCGCGCAGGTTCAGTTCAAGCATGCCAAGTTGCGCATCAAGCGAGCGTGTTCCAGCCAAGCTTGGCGGCTCGGAAATACCAGCGACCAGATCCTCAAATGGCTTGGCTAATAGTGGTGTGTGCTCGGCAATCTGTTCATCGTTCGCCCCAAGCTCACGCACCAAATCAGGGATGCGTGTAATCGTTGCTTCGGCGCGTTGGCGCCCCTCGGCAGCCCAGCGTGCCACCTGTATGGCAACTGCTATCTCGGCCTCACCACGGCTACGAATCAATTCCTGCCAGCGCTGCGCTTCATAGAAGCGGCGCTCGGTCTGCACAGTGTTGAAGCGCGTCAGGAAGCGCTGTAGCTCCGGCACAGCTAGGCCAGCATTAATCATCTGGTTGAAGTAATCGCGTACTGTCTTAAAGGTTGCTGCATGGGTTTTCTGGAACGCCTCGAGCAAATCCAGCAATTCAACCAAGGTAAGGATATCGTCATGTCGTTCATTGAATAAGGGCACTCGTGCAACCGCGTTTGGGCTTGCGATTAGGTCGCCAATGATCGCGATACCATTGGTACATTCAATCGGCAGCGGGAAACCAGCCGCAGTTGCCCACTGCTGCAGCACGACACTACGGGTACTTAGCTTCGCTAGCTCATCGCCAAGCGCATTATTAAATGTCGCTGCCACCAGCGGCGGGCTTTTGGCAGCAGGGAACAATGTCTCAAAAAACCCACGAGCAATAATTAGAACCTGTGTATCCAAATCCGTTCGCACCGCATAGACCCGTAACTGCTTGAAGCGCTGATCTTTGGAGAGCGACAGGAACGCATTTGGGTCCTGCGGATCGGCAACCGGCTTGCCCTCGATAATCAGTTTACATAGTCCGGCACGCAGCAGCAGCGCCAACCCGACCTTAATCGCATTGCCATCCCAGCCATACGGCGGATTCTCAAAGGTCTGGCGCAACTCGGCAGCATCACGCGGCGCTAGGCCATTACTTTCGAGTGGCAGCAACCCGCGCAGCGTACTGAGCAATGGGCTACTTTCATTGACGGTGCCATCGCCCTTGAGGACATTCAAGAGCTGAATATCCATATTGGTGAACGATCCATTCAGTGCGGCCTTGACGGCAACATCCTCATTTGCAACCCGGTGCTGCACCTCACCAAGGCGGTGGTAGACCATCGGCAGCAGTTGTGCCAGCAGGGCACGGGCAATATCGCTTGTACCACCGCTCAACGGATACGATGAACCACGAAAAAAGATCTGTGCTGTCCGCATCGACATACGCAACTGCGCTCTCACGGTCGACTCATGGCTTGGGAGATCATTCAGCTTGGCCTGGCGTGCTACTTCAGCTTCCTGACTCTGTGGGTTTGCCGTAATCACCCGATCGGCCACATCGCGCGTGGCAACCAATAGTGCCAGCGCGTCACGGAGTGTAGGGGCTTGCTCCATTCGCACAAGGAACACCTCCTGGTCCTGGTTCGAGCGTTGCCGTAGTGTTTCATCGTTGTCGATCGAGGGATCGAGCGCCCGCTGAAGTGGGCTTAGAATCTGCACCGCAACACGTGATTGGCCTGTTTCCACCACCCGCCCATCCATGAGTAGCCGCAGAACAAGATTGCGGCTCTGCACCTGCAAGTGATTGAGCTGAAAGAGCTCGTCGCGCTCGAACTCCTTGAGTGCCTCGGATAGCTTGTTATTCTGAAAGCGAAATTCATTTTGGCGCTCGCGCACCTTATCCTGGAATGAACGCTGTTGGGTTGTAAGGAACAGATATTCTTCGCCAACCAGCTTCACATAGCCAGCTTTAATCAGGCGCGTCAGCTCTGGCTCGATCCGAGCACTAAGCGCACTCAGGTTATCATCCAGATCGCTCACCAATGCACGCGCAATATTCTCAATCAAGCATGGGATATGCTGTGCCTGGCCGAGCAGGTAGAGCGCAATCGCGACTCTGCGGGTCAGATTGGTCGCCTCTGGCACTTTATTGGTAATACTATTGAGATCGGTCTTGGTCTCGACTGAGACATCGGCTTCAAGTTGGCGATACAGGTCAACCAAGGGAATCAGCCGCCCAACGCTGGATTGGAGCACACCGGTTTCCAGGATGCCACCTTGCACAACAGCAATCATCGTACGGGTTGCGCCTGTCAGGGCATCGCCACGGTTAGCGGCTTGGGCAATGCCACGCACAACATCCGGCACGACACTGATTGTCCATGGCAAATAGGGGTAACAAAGCGGGAAGCTCGGTACTGTCGGCGCTGGATAGACGCGCCGCGTATTCTTGAGGCTCCCCAAATCCGCAATCTGCCCGAGATGCGCCGCAAAGCGGGCAGCCAGCTCATCGTTTCCGACCTTGGTTTTCTGAAGCAGGCGCTCTTCCACCACCACGCTCATATCGTCATTACTGAGCTTAATCTTCTGCGAGAAACGCTGGTTAATCTTGGCGTATTGCTCTTGCTGCACATTCGCCTGGAGTGCCTGAACATCGCCATGGGCGGTTACAGCAATCCAGATTCGGCCTTCACCACGTACAGATGCGGTCTCAACCAGCGCCTGAACCTGCATGATCCGCTCATTGCTATCACCACTTGCGATCCACTGCCCAATCTCATCAAGTTGCAAAAGCAGCTTATGGCGACGATGATCGGCATCGTGCAAATCGCACCAACGTACAAGTCGATCAATCACATCATTTGGCGAGATGCTCACTTTTGTGACCGCATCAAGAGTACTCTGGACCGCATCTGGCCCACTGAAATAATCTGGAAGGATCTCGGCAGCAGCTTGTTTGAGTTTTTCTAAGTTGATAGCCGTATCGCGTTGCAACCGACCCCATTTCTTACCAGTCAACTCCTCGGCACGTTGCTGAAAAGCCTGTTGCTTACCTGCTGCATCGATATAGTACTCAATACCCCAGGCGAACGCCCAGTTGTTCGTGTAGCCCTGCTCGACCGCAAAGAGCTTGAAGGCAATTAATGCCAATGGGTCGTTACTACTGGCCTGCAGCGCATGGATATTCCCGCCCACCGCCGAGACCGTTGTCTTACGGCGGATGGCTGTCAAAAGCCGCCGAATCTCCGCCCGATCGGGGCTTCCTGCCGGAAGGCGATCCAGAAAGACATCGTCAACAGACTTCCCGACAAGTTCGCCACCCTCAAGGACGATACCAAGCACCTTCATAAGTAGCGACTTACCTGAGCCAAAGAACCCGCTAATCCAGATACCTGGATCAACTGCATTGCGATTATCGGCTGTCTCGGCCCAGGCATCAAAGATGCGCCGGAAATGCTGCTCCCACTGCGCCGTAACAATCAGATTGCTCAACTCATAGAGTAGCCGCTCTGGCTGCCGATCCGCGACTTTAACGATTGGGTCGATTGGCTCAGTAATGCGTGTTGCAAAGGTATCTATGATATGCACTTAGAGATCCTCCCCTCGGTACAGCTGCAATGGTGGTGATGCTAGCGTCAGGTAGTGATATGTACGACTAGTATGTGGCAGCATGTACCCAGGCACAAAAAGAACCAACGGCACTGGCCGCCCAGTTGCAGGGTTATTGAAGCTTTGCTCAGCAAATTTTTCCATAATCGCAGTTGGATTAGTCAACGGGTAGAGTGCTGCTAGCCCTTCGAGCAGCACAAGTGGCCGTACCCCAGATGGCATTGTCTCAAGGGCGCGTTCAATGTTTTCGCGAATCTCATCTTGCCATAGATGCGCAATATCAAGTGGCGCAATATCCGATTTGGAAAGATCAGAATGATTAAGCAACGCTTGCCGCGCATGCTCCTCGCCATGGAGTGCATCAATTGTGAGTGTCAGAAGATCCAACCGAATACAATAGATTGATGGCATAACAATAAGTTGCTCATCAATCAGCCGATGCATGCGTTGTTCACTATCCGGTGGATAAATGAAGTAAATATACGGACGTCCGCTACTCTGACCCAACCCCTCATAGGCAGTTTGGATGCGGGAACGCAGGGTTTCAAAGCGCTGCTCAAGTTGATCGTTCATGATTCTATCCCAGCATCGGCCGCACGAAGGCGAGCACAAGCACGCTCAGGCTGAATAAGCCAGAGCTTCCAATCAGGATGATCAGCTAACCGATCCTCGGCCAGCCCCTCCTCGCGTAGCAATCGGGCGAGATGGCGCACGCCTATATCATCGACTGCGGGTTCGACGATCTGCTTGTTTCGTTTTCCCGAGAGCAGCCCATAGTCGCGGAGTGTTGTCAGCAGATTCCCTGCAATCTTTATCCGAGTTTCATAACTCCAGGACTCCACCTCTGGGTGTTGCAGCGCCAACTCTCCCAGGAACGCGAGTACTGCATCGCGTCCTAACTGGATCTCACTCCGTTGCCAACGTGGCACGATAAGCCGCTGAACGGTATCGTACAAGAGCGTCTCCTGTCGTGCATGGTGCAATAGCAGCAGTGAACGCAATCGGTGATCATCGTCTAAGCTACTCGCTATGATCAAATCTTCCAGCACCCATTCAGGTGGATTCCAGTGAGCCAGCCGCGCCATAATCGCACGCATGATCAGTACACGTGTGGCACGTGAGCGCTGAGCTAGGCGCTGGCTAATCAAATCAGCGCGTGCCTGCTCTGTTGATCGAGATACATGCCAAGCCTGAAGAAAGAGCCGTGTTTCCGCAACCAGCCCATTCTTGGAAGCCGCGCTTGGGAGATACGCTCCAGTCGCGCGCCATTCTCGGATTAAGGGTTCAGCAGGTGATATTTTCATGTCAACCTTAGTCTATCCGCAGTGCTGTGCACAAATACGCACATCTCACAACGCCAACATGAATCATGGGTGGTAACAACTATAGCATGGCGGGTTAGGTGTGAGCAAGCTTTAGAAACGGCTGTATCAGGGTGATTCGGTATCGATTCGTTCACTTACGCATGCCAGCCGTAAAGGGTTGTGGTTATCGCTGCTATATTGGTCATATTGGTTGAGTAACTTCCGCCAACCGACGATGTCACAAACTTGGCTGCGGCACGCCTCGCGCGAGCACCCGAGCAGCTTCAGCAGCAACATCGTATGGAACTGCATGCTGTTCAACAACCCACTGGCCAGCTTGGTACGTTAGGATGCTCACCCAACTCAGCCCATCGTGGCGAAACCCCACACTGGCGACATTCAAATACATCCGATGATCAAGCCAGCGCACATACGAGGCATGCCAATGCCCAAAGGCAATCACACTCGCGTCAACCCCAGCATACACTTCGCGAACAATATCCGGATGGGTTCCTGGAGCGCAAATACGGTCACTGATATCACGCGGTGAGGCATGGCAAATAAACAGTCGTTGATCAGGCGCAACGTCAACGGTTTTCGCAAAGGGTAGATCTGCCAGGAATGCACGATTTGCATCAGAAACATACTGGTGCAGCCAGCTGCGCATACCTTGATAATAGGCCAGCGGATTACGTGTACTCCCTGGATCTTGTATAGCTTGCGCCTCCAGTCGAATCAGCTTCTCCTCGGTATCACTATCACCCCGAATGAGTTGAACCTCACGCATCCGCAGCATGTCGATCAGATCATCTCCGCCTGACTCGCCCAGCACCAGATCACCCGCGGCGATCACCATATCGGCGCCACCAAGGGTATCAATCGCCTGCAGTACCGCGCAGAGACCAGTGTAGTTCCCATGAATATCTGAAAAGAGCGCGATACGCATTGCTATTCCTCACAGTGCCTTCGCAACCCGACGAACAGATCGCTTCTTCGTTATGATACCAGTCCATACGTAGCTCTACCAGGTGCTCGCCGGCATTGCCTGCATTAATGGTGCAATAATCAGTTGCACCTAACCGCCATATACGAGCATGATCGCAGGCTGAGTCAAAACAAGGAAGCCCCAACAACTCCCGAAATGATGACAAACCAAGGGTATGTCAGCTTGTGCCCGATACACTGAAGCGCCGAAATACCCCTCAGCGCCGAAAGCCACTGCGATATGCGCATTTTGTATCACCCAAGTGATACCACAAGCGCACCAACATGTGGTATCCTGAGATCACCTCATTGCGAACGCGTATCTGGATGATGAGACATGACGCCTTGGGTATCGATTCGATACTCGCTCAGGATGGAGGACCCTATGTACGGCACTGTTGCACGAATGCAGGTAACGCCCGGTAAGGCGGAGGAATTGCAGCGCTTCCTTCAGGTTCAGGAGTCAACGCGTGTGCTGCCTGGCATGATCGCCACCTATGTCTACCAGATGGATGCGAACCCAGATGAGTACTACCTGGCGGTTATCTTCGAGAGCAAGGAAGCCTATGATGCCAATGCCAGCAGCCCGGAGCAGGATCAGTCGTATCATCGCCTACGAGCGCTGCTCGCGTCCGATCCCGAGTGGCATGATGGTGCGATCACCGCTCATTTTCACTAAGTGCGCAACGGTCGCCAACCGCTTCCTGCAAATGGCTATGTGGTATGACCTGAC
>JANLSE010000244.1:0-6464 GCA_031362265.1 Roseiflexaceae bacterium | reverse complement strand
AAAGATACCACGATCAAAACCCGCCTCCACCGCGCACGCAATCAGTTTCGCGAATATTATGTTGCTGGCTAGAAAGCTGGTAATCGTATCCGCTTGCGTCTTTGCGCCTTTGCGTTGAAACAATCTGCTCCCACGTGTATCGAGATTATCCACATGCACGATTTGTCGAGTGGTAGTATTCTATCACTCAGTGTTGTAGTTCTTGGTGTTGTACATCCAAAAGAGGAAACAATGAAACGAATTGGATTTCTACTGAAGGTGCGTGAAGAGCGGATCGCAGAGTACAAACAGCATCATGTGAGTGTGTGGCCAGAAATGCAGGAAGCATTGCGCCGCACAGGTTGGCACAATTATTCTCTTTTCATACGCCCAGATGGCCTGCTGTTCGGTTATTTTGAAGCAGAAGAAAGCTTTGCTGCCTCACTTGATGGTATGTCGCATGAGGCAATTAACGAACGCTGGCAGGAATTCATGGCTCCATTTTTCGAAAACCCCGATGGCACCCATGCCGATCGTATGATGGTTGAACTTGAGGAGGTATTTCATCTTGACTAAAAGCTTCATTAAGGGCAGAAACAATCAGCCAATCAACGCACAGAGGAGAGATAATGCCTACTGATACAATAACAACCCTCTTTAGCCATAATCTATGGGCAAATCTAGGTCTATTCGAATGTTGCGCTGATTTGACCAGCGAACAATTGGATGCCACGATTTCTGGTACCTTTGGCACCATCCGCGAGACTCTCCAGCATATCGCCACCTCCGAACAATCATACTTCTCTCGCATTAGTACCGGCCAACCACTTCGCCGCCCAGATGATGCAGCACCACTAACAATGGCAGAGATGCTTGTCTCGATACGTACAACCGGTCTTGGCTTTATCGAATGGGCACCCAAAGTGCATGCCAGCGATACAGTTGAGGTCGATTGGGATGGCACGCCGCGGGATGTACCGAAGACAATCATCCTCACCCAGGTTATCAACCACGCTACCGAACACCGCGCCCAGATCATGGCGATTCTGACACAGCTAGGCATTCAACCACCCGAACTGGATAGCTGGACATATTTTGATTCGCTGAATACTTAAAGCTAAGCGCAGAGCGTTTGAGCGCACAACGCACAGCCTTTGATACCGCAGGTGGGCGAACACAAGGTTCGCCCCGACAGTAGCACCGCAGTGGTGACATGATCCCGTGTATGGCGTGATCAGAGTGTTCGCAAAACACTAAGTCCCACCCCAATCACTATTGGCCATTTGCACGACCTGGCGGGTTCAAATAATCCTGTAGCGCTAAGTAGGATTGGCGTGGGGCATAATCCGGGCGCAGGATGCCAAACCCAGCTTTTTCATCGGTTGAAGTACTCCCAACTGCGAAATTAAGATTCCATACGAAGGTTACTGTCACCCAAGGGTACATATCACGAATGCGTTTCAGTGCGCTAACCAGATAGTAGGCTTGCTCCGGCTCACTCACTGGGGCAGGAGCGCCATTTGCGGCAGTAACCGTCCAGCCAACTTCGGTGATCCAAACAGGTCGCGGGTCGTGCTGGCTCACCATCAGCATGCGGGTACGCTCAATATGGCGAAAGTATTCGGCTGATCGATCCGGCATTTGGGTTGGCCAGAGATCATTTGGGTTATGTGGCCCACCGCCTGGGTGTACAGCAACAATATCCGCATTTCGAATGAAGGTGCCATTATTATGTTGGTATAGTGTTGCAAGAAATGCGAGATCGTTAGTTGCCTTGATTGTGTCGATCCCCGGGTTGGCTGCTAACGCCGCACTGACAACCAATGCACATGGGTCGCCAGCCTTTACCGCTGGGTATGCGGTCTCCAGCAGCGCAAGGTATGCTTCTGGGGATGCTGGTATACCACCATTTTCGGCGGCCAGGTTTGGCTCGTTCCAGATCTGATACGCTTCAACGCGGCCACGGTAGCGCTGCGCCAGTGTTTGCATGAAGATCGCAAATTCGTGGCGCTGATCATCGGTTGTAGGAATGCCACCGTGTGGATTGATCCAAGGCGGTGTACGTACAACACTCAGCAAAATTTGGAGGTCATTCGCGCGTGCCTGATTCACAAGTTGATCGAGCGGCTCCCAAACATAGTTACGATACTCGCCTTCAATATCATGCCAGTGGATTTGTTGCCGAACCCATCCGAATCGTGCGGTGGTAATAAGCTTCAGGATACGTGCGGTATCCGATCCTAACAGAAACGCATTCACCCCATATTGAAGCCTTGCTGGGCTGGCTGAGCAACTCGCAGGGCGTGATGGAGGTGTTGGCTGTATGCTGCATGAAGCAATCAGCAAGCTCAACAGTAGGATGTAGATGTTATATTGATATCGACGCATATAATCTTCTCTTTCGATTCTACTAATGAATGCGAAAAAGGGTTCAATAACGATTTATCATGTGTTGCCAAATTGTTGCCAAGATGAAGGATGCGGAATGGAACGTTCATTATGGCTGGAAGACCTGACCTGGATTGAGGCTGAGGCAGCATTGAGACCAGATGTAGTAGTGCTCATTCCATTAGGGGCGGCTTCCAAGGAGCATGGGCCACATCTGCGGCTAAACAATGATCTTGTGTTGGCCGAATATCTAACTCGCCGAATAGCTGCCCAATGTGCTGTTGTGATTGCTCCACCAATGACATATCACTTCTACCCAGCATTTGTTGAGTACCCTGGTTCGATCTCACTACGCCTTGAAACCGCTCGTGATCTATTGATCGATACATGCCGCTGCCTAGCCAGCTATGGGCCACGTCAGTTCTATATATTAAATACTGGGGTTTCAACAGTACGTGCACTACGCCCAGCAGCAGAGGCACTTGCCGAACAAGGGATTACAATGCACTTCACCGATATACTCGCACTATTAGCACCAATTGAACAGGCCATTGCAGAGCAGGCAGGTGGAACCCATGCAGACGAAATCGAGACCTCAATGATGCTATATATCGCTCCAGATCGTGTCGATATGCGCCTGGCCGTATCCGATTACCACCCAGGATCTGGCCCACTTACACGTATATCTGGTGGAACTGGAGCCTATTCACCTAGCGGCATTTATGGCGATGCAACCCTCGCGACTGCGCATAAGGGCCGCATTGTCGTTGAAACACTTATCGCGGCATTGGTAGCTGAGGTGGAAGCAGTACAGCGCATAGCGCATAGCGCATAGCGCATCCAAATCACTTGTTCATGCTCTCGCCACTCTGTCACTTTGTCACCCTATCACCCTGCACGCGGGCTATTAACGCTGTTATTTGCTGAACAAGATCGGTCAGATCATCAATCAACACGCTAGTATCAGTTGGTCCAAGTTGTTCAATTTTGGCTGCGGCACGTTGTGTACTCTGGCTTGTACGCACCAATTGCTCACGATATGGTTGCAGCCAGCGTGGTGTTGGGGCTGCACTGACCGCGACACTCGGAAGGGCGGTGCGTTGTGCCCGCGCCACAAGCCGCGCAATCGTTGGGCCCTCAATCCCCGTCCGCCGCGATACCGTATGCTGTTCACTATTGGCCGCGGCACGTTCATCCGCAATCTGCGCAATCCGAAACAGAATGGCATCTGAATGTGCTGGGCGTAGATCACCATTGCGTATGGCCGTATGTAGCGTACGAATCTGGGTTTCCTGTAGCCGCAGTCGTGCAATATGTTCTTGTTGCGTTGGGGTAAATGCCGTTAGGCGCAGTAATTGCTGGCGGCGCGCCCGGCTAATCTGTAGGCGGGTTTCAACATCTTCCCAAGCTGGATCATTGAGCGCCTGCTTCATCTGCATGAGTGTCCAGGCACGCTCCATATCACTAAACTCTTCACGTTCCTCATTTTCGGCATATTGAATCCGAATACGGTCAACCAGCGATGGCGGATCGACCACAATTGCATCGATCGCCGGTAAACCCACCAGTGTTGCGGCTGTCCAGCGGCGCTGCCCAACTAAGATCAGATAGCGTGCGTTCGGGTAGTGCTCACTCTCACCTGGGTATACCACAATCGGCTGAATCTGACGCTCCTTGAGCGATTGCCCTAACGTCAAGAGCTCAGCGACTAACTCACGATAGGCGGGCACGGGCTGACCATGTTCGATCAGCAGATCAGGAGTGGGCAACAGTCGCGATTGGCGCATCTCGGGGCGCAAATCGGGTGCAAGATGCCCAACAGGGATCGATTGAACCTCACGCTGGGAAACGATCTGCTCCAGTGCAGCCCCAAAATGAGCACTTACCGCCGCAACGGTATCTTCTTGTTTGGTTGGCTCGGCCACTACTGGCACTGGAGCCGTTGGTGGTTGCGCCAATGCAGCAGCACGCTCTTGCATGGCCTTGATGCGATCATTCATTTTTGGCATTACGCTGCTCCATCAAGATTAATCAACTCATCAACAAGATCGAGAAAGAGATTGCGAACCTCGCTTGCATCAGGGCCTGTATACCGGAAGATACTCTGTTGCAGGCCAGCTGAATCGCGTAACGCAGCACGGATCGGTAGGATGGTTTTGAGCAGTAGCGTACCATACGATTCACGCAGCAACTGATCATAGACCTGATCGCCAGCACTACGCGCCGCATAGCGATTACGAATAATACTTACACCCCTGAGTTGTGGGTTCACCCGTTGCGCTTGTGCCACCGAACTCATCAATGCCTGTAGTGCACGTACAACCAAATCTTCGGGCTGTACTGGCGTAATACAGCGTGTTGCAGCTGCCAGTGCCGTTGCAAGCACTGGGCCACGCGCCGGCGCCAGATCCATCACAACAACATCATATGCAGCACGCTTCGCGATTGGCGCGAGTGCATCCTGAAGCACAAATAAACCACTATTTGGCGCACTGGCCAATTGCACTGGTATACTCGCCAGCGTGGAATGTGCCGGTACCACATCAACGCCCTCTTGCGTTTGGCGCACAAGATCAATTAATGAACGACCATTCAGCACCCCCAGAAGACTCTCTTCTGGCCGTACACTGGTTGTGTCGATGCCAAGCCAATGCGTTGCATGACTCTGTGCATCCAGATCAACCAGCAACACACGAAGGTTTAAGCGCGCAAATGCGGCAGCAATGTTTACAGCAAGGCAGGTTTTACCAACTCCACCCTTTTCAAGTGCCAAGGCATAGATTTGCATATTACCTCTATGAAGAGCTATTGAGCAGCGATCCCAATTAGCTCATATCGTGGTTTGTCGCATTGGGGAGGGCTAAACGCTGGGGCGTAAACATTACGCCCCATGAGCACACGATTACTCAATAAGCCTACTTATGATATAGTTGCGTGTATTATATGGCATATTGATAGCTGCTGTGCAACAAGCATAAATGATGCGCCTTTATATTCTTCGTAATAAGGACCATCCCAGGAGAAGATCGCAGTATGGATACTAATGCCCATTCACAGGTCGGTGTGTTACTAAAACGCTATGTTGAGCGTGGTGAAATTGCTGGTGGTGCGGTTGCCGTGCAGCAAAGGAACAAGCTGGTTATCGAGCAGTATGCTGGGCATGCAACGCCAGGTATGGTTGCTGGTTCAAAGGTGCTCTGGCCGTTGGCTTCAATCTCGAAGGTCTATTCAGCTGCGGCTATCATGAAACTGGTTGAGCATGGTGAACTTACCCTGAATACCTTAGTATGCCAGGTATTGCCAACATTTACTGGCGCTGGGCGAGAGGAAGTACGTTTACGACACTTGCTCACTCATACAGCTGGCATGATCTATGAATCACCAGAGATGGAAGCTCTGCTTCAGGCACAAACCCCACTGGCAGCTATGATCACCGATGCACTCAACTCGGAGTTATTGTTTGCGCCTGGCACCGCAGTAAGCTATTCGGATTATCATTACTTGATAGCTGCGCATATGGCCGAAGTTGTAACTGGCCGCCCGTTCGCCGAGCTTGTCCAGGATCTTGTGCTGAAGCCAGCTGGACTCGATGACACCTTCTTCCCACCGCCTATATATGAGCATCAGCGTCTTGCCAAGGTACGCGGCCCACTTGCTGAAGGTACTGATGGCGCGATGTACAATTCTGCCTATGCGTTAGGGTTAGCTCACCCTGCATTTGGTGTCGTTGCCACTGTCACAAATCTGGCACAATTTGCTGCTCACTTCCTACCGAACGGGCCACGAATCCATAGCCAGGCAACGGTGCGGGCGATGACAAGCGATCAGACGGGCGGGGCACCAGGAGCACATCCTGCTATGCGCGGTTATGGTGCGAATGCGCCAATTCCTTGGGGGCTTGGTTGGTATCTGCAAACATCCACAACCCCAGCTGTGCTAACCGATTTGGCCTCGTTTCATGCGTTTGGCCATGGTGGTGCGAGCGGCTGCCTTGTATTTGCTGATCCCGAGCAGGATCTAGTGGTAGCAATTGTATCAAATACGCATGTCCGCCTAAGTGCTGAGCGCTGGCGTATGCGGTTACAATCGATTGCGAA
>JANLSE010000241.1:0-11935 GCA_031362265.1 Roseiflexaceae bacterium | reverse complement strand
CGGCTTCGTTTACTTCATGATTTTACACGAATCTCGGCTGTACCCCTACATGCCCCTACGCGTCCTGCATTTCAGGCAGTTGAGCGTCTGTGGATTGATCAGGCTGCCGATGATATCCATATCTGCGCTGGACGGAGTGAGGATGAGCCATTCCTGCGTAGCCTCCTGCCAGTGATGACGCGCGTGCTTGGGCATCGTCCACTGGTGGTGGGGAAACCTAGACGCTCTGCATAGGCGCAAAATAGGCCTCTTCACAGAACTGTGAAACTGTGATATATTTTGCGCTATCAGTTATCGGCTATCAGACAAGGTACATTGTGGAAGAGCCAATCCCAATCAAAGAGGCCGCCCAGCATTTCGGGGTCAAGCCGGAGCGCTTACGACGTGCTGCCTGGGATGGGCGCATGACCGCTCGGCTAATTGGCAACCAGTGGATGGTGCTCCCCAGTGATGTGGCGCGTTTTCTTAGTGATGGCGGGCGGGCGCGAGTGGCAGAGCGTACGCCACGTGAGGGCAGCAAAGGAGATGCTATGGCGCGGATTATAGCGGTTGCGGTTCCCAAGGGTGGTACTGGTAAGACCACAACAACCCTCAATCTTGGTGCGGCACTAGTTGAACTTGGGAAGCGTGTCCTCCTGATTGACTTCGATCCGCAGGGCAACCTGACTCAGGCGCTTGGGTTGAAACCAAGTGATTTAGAGCATACATCTTATACTGCGATCAAGTATTTTCTGACGCGCTTTGAGCCGCAGTTGGAGCTTGCTATTCGGCCCACCAAGGCCGGGGTGGATCTGGTTCCAGCAAGTGCGCGCCTGAACCTCGCAAACGACGAGCTAGCGGTGGCGATCCAGCGCGAATTTGTGCTACAGAAGTTGCTTGCACCAGTCATGCCGCGCTATGATTTTATTCTGATTGATACCCTGCCCTATCTTGGGGTGCTTGTCGTGAATGCACTGACTGCTGCTCAGGAAGTGCTGATACCGCTGCAAGCAGAGTATCTAGCCACCGAATCGGTTGAGCTTATCCTTGAGCAGGTCAATCTGATGCGCCGCTCTGGACTCAACCCGAACCTCTCGATCACCGGTATTCTGCTGACCATGATTGATCAACGGACTGTGATTAACCGTGAGGCAATTGAGTATGCGCGCCGCAAGTTCGGCAGTCAGGTGACGGTCTTCGATACCATGGTGCGGCGCTCAGTGCGCTTCCCTGAGAGCCAGGCGAACCATCAGTCGATCATCCAGTACGACTCGCAGGGAGAAGGTGCCAAGGCCTACCGTGCGTTGGCGGAGGAGGTGCTTGATGCCGCCAAAGCGTAAGGGCTTCTTTGCCCATGAGGAGCGCCAGGAAGATATTGACGCGCGTATGCGCGAAGTAGCAGCGGTTCTCGCTCCCAAACGCCTGGTAATCCAGGAAGTCGGTGAGGAGCGCATCATGCCCAACCCCTTCCAGGCCCGTCGCACCTTTGGCGACTTGGAGGATCTGGCCAATTCAATTCGCGTGCATGGGTTTACCACTCGCTTGCGTATTCGCCCAGAGGCCGATCGACCAGGCTATTTCCAGCTTGTGTATGGTGAGCGGCGTTTGCGCGCGGCGCGACTAGCTGGGCTGCGTGAGATTCCCTGTGAGATTGCCGATCACTCCAATGATGAGATGATCGAGATCGGCCTGGCGGAGAACATCCAGCGCCAGGATCTGGCACCACTTGAAGAGGCTCAAGCATTTCAGCTTTTCATTAGCGAGCGCGGCTATAGTATTCGCCGTCTTGCAGAGCGGATTGGCAAAGACAAGAGCTATGTCGAAGATCGGGTTGCACTCTTACGCATGCCCGCCGATGTTCAGCAGTTGATTAGTGACCGTCCAGATTCGCTACGTATGGCACGTGAGATTGCCAAGCTACCAACCTCTGATGATCGCCGGCCACTGATTGAGGCGGTCTTGACTGGCCAGCTGGCAACGAGTGATGTGCGCGCAATTGTACGCTCAGCTACCAACCCCGCAATTGAGGCGGTTGTCATTAGCGGCAATCCTGTATCGGCTGGCTCTTCGCAGCAGACAACATCCGGCCAAACGACGTCGAATACCCATGAGGCGTCCGCACAGTCCTTAGTGACCTCTCCTCCGCTCGATGTCTCAATCCGCACCGTCGCACGCGTGAACCAACGCACACTCGACCGTGATGTTCAGGTGGTTCGCAATATCCTGGCACGCTGGCGGGTACGCATGATCGAGAGCGATGAGACCCATGAGCAAGTACGCGCTGCGCTTGAGCAGGTGCTAATTGATGCGCGCCAGCTGACCAATGCGCTTGAGCGCGAGACAGGCTCGTGATAAAATGCACAAGTGTCTGTATATACAGACATTGTCGTGGGGATATCTCGGCTGATTTGCGAGCACCTGAAGATCCTTATTCGGTGCGTGAAAAGCACCAAGAGATGTGACATAGCACCGTTTGGTGCATGAGAATCACCAAATGATGTCATATGACACCTGGTGGTGCATGTAGAGCACCAAATAGTGCTATAATAACCTCGCTTGGTGTGTGAGATGCACCAAACAGTCGGTACATTCCAAGGTTGGAGTGACAAGGATAGTTATGACGAACCAAGAAATACAACGCGCACAGGAGCAACTACCAGTTGCTCTTTTTGATGGGGCGGTACTTGCAGTGCGTGGTGGAGATGGGCGAATCTTTTTGAATCTCCGCGATCTTTGCGAGCTATTAGGGCTGGATCTCTCCAGTCAGAGGCGACGAATCCGGGCCAATATGCGACTAACACTCGTGACGTTCCTGGCAACAATCCAAGGACAGGTGCGTACTGCAGACTATTTGCTTTTAGAAGATGTGCCGCTCTGGTTATTGACCATCCAGTTGAATCGCGTAGCTGAGCATGTGCGTGTGCGAATTGATTATATTCAGGCGTACCTTGTGGCATCCGTACAGCGCGCATTTGGTGAACTGACTGGATTGCCAGCGCTTGGTGAGCGGTCAAGCAGTGGGATTGAGGATCTGCGCGAGTTGGATCGGATTGATACGGCCTTTCAGCGATTGGATCAGATTGCAAGCCGCCAAGATCGTGCAGCTGTGGCATTTCGCGATATGCTGAGTGAAATGCGTGAGATGCGCGATCGGCTGCAGGAGTTGGAGCAGCAAGTCCAATCGCGCATCAGCCCAGAGCAACGCGGAGCGATCTATGCACTTGTGCAGCGGTGGGGAGAAGCGCGTGCTGTGCAATCTTCAGGGCAAGAGCGAGGCGTGGTTATTCGGCGCTGTTGGGGCGAGCTCAATGCGCGTTTTGGGGTGAGCACCTACACCGACTTGCCTGCAGCTCGTTATGATGAGATTATCCAGTTCATCAAGCAGCAATACATCGCTCTTACCGGGCAGGAAATGGAAGTCACCCAGCAAGGGCGATTGGAGCTATAATGACCGCACCTACGCTACTTGAACAGCTTGGTCCTCGTCTTCGCAACGCGCGGCAGAAAGCGCTGCTCACCGTGCGTGAGGCGGCGGATCGAATTGGTGTGGGGCATTCGGCCATTGTGCGCTATGAGCAAGGCGATGTTGTTCCTCCCCTTGATCGTCTGATAGCGTTGGCAAACATCTATCAGGTATCACTGGTAGGGCTCCTCATTGCTGATTCGGCACTCCTTCCTGTGCTCACGATGTTGGAGCGCTCAGACCCTGCTCAGATAAAGCAGTTCACAACCCTTGTGCAGCAGGCGATTGAGCAGGGTGAGATGGAAGCTAGTTAGTAGGATCGCTCTCCGTCTGCTACATGTACCAGCAGTTTCAAGTGGTTCGCTCTACGTATTGCCCTTGTGCTGCCCCGCAGAAAGCACTTTCCGCTTGTGATGTACGTCACAACTGTCTGTACATACAGACACCATTGAATTGCAACATCAGTTCGCTGGCTGAGACATTGAGACCAGTGTACCACTATGGTACATCAGCAGCTTAGATTTGAGTACTGACGTACCATAGTGGTACACTGGTTTGCGAGCGTGGGATATTCAAAGTGGCGCGTTATGAGGTCACGGTGCTATCTGTGGTGCGGTAATGGTAGCGCTGAACGGCCGTTGAATATCCACACAGGCCATGCAAAATCCGCAATTTGCGGAATCTGTACGTGTCAACAGGATTGGTCAGCCGGTTGCCGCATTACTTGTGGCTCCATCTACGCCGCAGGAAGTTATTGATGAAGCCCTAAGCGCTGCTGAGTCGCCCAAGGTTGAGGAGATTCGACGTAAGATTAAGGCTGCGAAGACACCGAAGCACTGAGGAACCACCTATCCCACCAACACCATATCGGTATCGATACAGTGTGAACCGGGTATGAAAATCCACAATTTGTGGATTTTGTCTCTAATGAAACGATTGGAACCCCAACGCTGTTTGATGTGCTTCAAGAAGTAGCGATGACCTTAGGCGAAGTTGTAAGTATTGCTGCGACACTTGTGATAGGCCACAATCCTAGCTGTGTTTTGGGGCAGATTGAACAATCTGTGATGCGTATCCGGCGTATGATTGAGTAGCGATAAGCGGTAATATAACAGCTTAGATGCCAACCATGGGAAACCCTGAAGAACCTGTGTGGTTTCTCGAGTTGATGTGCGACTCTTGGATATATACCTGCCGAATGCTGCTCATCGTCGAGTAGGGCTGCCGATTGCACTCTCATAACTTCGAAGTGTTACAGCCGGTTAGAAGGTAAGTCTGCATTGTTCCTTTGCCCTTCACATCGATAGGATTTCGCGTAACCGTTCACGGGCATCCAAATAGCACCAGGAATCAGCCGATTTGACAGCCGCTTTTTCTCGCAGCATACTACGCTTATGGACACGAGCACCCCGCCATCAGGAATAACGCATGATGAATGGGCGGCCACACCGTTGGCGGTGCAGCAGCTGGTGCTCGCGTCCTTTGCCGCCATTGCGCACTTCCAGACGCGGATGAGCGAGTTGGAAGCGCGCCTCAATCAAGATTCGCAGAACTCCTCCAAACCACCCTCGTCCGATCCACCCTCGGCACCACGGCGTCCCGAGCGGGTGCCACGCGGGCGCAAACGCGGTGGGCAGGATGGGCATCCCCGCTTCGAGCGTCCGATCCCAACACCAGAACAGGTCACTGACACGCACGACCATTACCCGGCAACCTGCCCACAGTGTGGGGGTGATGTCAGCGGCTGTCGGCAGGATGCGTGTGCCATCCAAACCCAGTATGTGTGGGATATTCCGCCCATCGTGCCGCTGATTGTGGCGCATCATTATCATACCGTGATCTGCCGCGGTTGCCGTGAACTGGTGACCGCTCCGCGCCCGCCTGAGGTACCTCCTGGCAGCTTTGGCGCACGGGTCATCGCACAGATTGGCATGCTGCATGGGCGCTACCGCATTAGCCACCGCGAAGTCGTGTGTCTCTTGGCGGATTGTTTCCAATTCCCGATCAGCCTCGGGAGTGTGGTGGGGTGCCAATCGACGGTGAGTGCCGCCTTGGAGCCAATCTACGACGACATCCGCACCCACGTGCAGGCGGCTCCTATCATCAATGTGGATGAGACGGGCTGGAAGGAAGCCGGCAAACGGCGCTGGTTGTGGACCGTGGTAAGTGCCGTGGCGACCGTGTTTCTGGTGGCAACGGGACGAAGCAAAGCGGTGTTGCAGGAGTTGATTGGCCCCGCATATGGTGGGATTATGGGCTCAGATCGTGCACGCGCCTACCTCCATCAGCCGCCAGAACGCCATCAACTGTGTTGGGCACACCTGATCCGCAACTTCACCGCCCTGAGTGAGCGGCGTGGAGTGGTGGCGCTCTGGGCAACCGATTGGTTGGCATTGAGCCGCTTGGTGTTTCGCCTGTGGCATACCTATCAAGGAGGCGGAATCGACCAATAACGCGGCGGAACAGGCGCTGCGGCCAGCGGTGCTGTGGCGGAAGGGGTGCTTTGGTGCCAATAGTGCCGAAGGCAACCGCTTTGTCGCACGCATCTTGAGTGTAAGCGCCACCTGCGCGCAACAAGAACGGCATCTGCTGACGGTGTTGACAACTGCCGTGACTGCCTATTGGCAAGGACAGCCAGCACCGCTCCTACGCAAGGTACAACCAACCGCTCCCTAAACGATACCCCGTGAACGGTTACCAGGACGAATATCGCGTTCTGGAACACGCGGAGCATATTCTTGACAGGCGTGTAAATAGCACTCCAGGGCAGCATCGTAATGCGCAAGTGCGCCAGCATAACTGGGCACATACAACATAGCACTGCCTTGCGACCAGTGTGCTTGAGCCTGATGAAGTGATGAGGGAAAGATAGTTGCCACTAACTGCGCGCGCTCTGCAGCGCGTTGGGCATATGGTATGTCCGAGAGCATGGTTTGCCGTACTTCGCCATGCAAGGCGACTAGTAACTCAAGGGGTGTGCATGGGAGTTCCTCTCGAAGTACTTTGTGCGGATGTTCGGCAGCGATCAGTTTGGTCGCGAACATTTGGGCAGATTCAGAGTAGTCGTTCATATGGACTCTTTCTGCCACCCATGCATCAAACAACGGATGTTGCTCGATGCTCAGCCTGCCATAATGACATTGCTGCCGAGGAAGAGTGTGTTAAGTTGTTTCATGGGTCAGGATAACCCCACGTATTTGAATGGTGGTTGCCTTATCATTTACGGAAAGAGTGTATCGCCCAGTTGGAATGTCTTCAAACGTAAAAAAGCCTTTATGGTCGCTTTCCTGGCGATACACACGCCGACGGGATGATCGAAGAACAACCACCTGACTAGCAACACCATTTGCATTGCGTAGAAGCTGCCCAGTAAGACGCCAATAATCACCATGGGATGGAACGACGGTGATTTCAATGGTCATATCTGCTGCGCGGTATTGACGGATTGCGTGTGTCGATGTTGTGCTGCGCAGTCCTATTGGCACTAGTGGGAAGATACGCGCAATGATCATGCGGCGGGGTTGCTCTGGTGGGCGACACAGTTCGATCTCCTCCTGACAGAGAGGGCAACCGCGTACATGTACAGCTACCTGTAATTGCTCGGTTCCTGTGAGCTGCAACAGCATATAGTCGGCCAAAACTTCTGGCGCTGGACATGCGTCTGCATTAAGGCTTAAGAGAGCAAGGCGCTCCAGCTGTCGATAGATATTCATGATTAATCCTGTGTAAAGCAGTTATGATTTGCAGCGACATTGACCATGAAGCGCATGGACAGCGTTTTCCATCAATCGCCTTGCAAAAGATCGCGAATTTCCTGATCTTCACTTAATCGCCGGAATGACTGCTCAAGGATATTACTGACTCTTCGCGCTGTATAATCCTGGCCACCTGTGGTTTGATTAAGGCGACGAGCGATTTCTTGAGGCTTATAGGGGTATAGCCGAGATACGTGTAAAAATAGGAAATAATCGTTTCCGTGTAGAAGATGGGCGCTTTTCAGCTTTTTTTGATGCGCAGAAGCGGGTCGTGAAGCGTAGCAGACATGGTTTTCGGGCCATGTTGACCACATGAGCAGACATGAAATGGCTTTTTTGTGGCTTCTCATGTCTGCTATGTCCAGGTAGCAGATATCAGGCAGTCGTTTTCTTACACGGAATCGACCATTTCCTATTTTTACACGTATCTCGGCTGTACCCCTACATTGGAAGTTTGGCAAACAAGAATTCAAAAAGGTTGGCATTCTACCTACCGCGCGGTTATGGCATAATACTGTATCGAATGGAGCAACCAAATAGCTCATTGTTACTATGACGATCGAGACATGAGTGAACGAAATGCGCGCAGTTCGTAAGGAGCAACAGTCATGAGCAGTCTACCGCGCCCAGCTATCCCACCATTGGCTGGGCTGGCCAGCTATGCCGAAGCCGCACGCCCTGGCCTGAGTGTCGACCAGACGGTTGCCCGTATGCGCCATTACAATTATGTACAGCGACGCCTGAGCGAGCTTGCAGCTGCGTTTATGAACCCAACCCCCGAATGGGAGGTCAAAACTGCACTGAGCCTGCATTTGTGGCTTGACGTTGAGCATTGCCAGGCGATGCGTGAGCGGGTGGCCGAATTACGCCGTCCTCCCCTCTACCTTGACAATGTGCCTGATGTACGGCTTGCCGCGTTGATGGACGAGGCGCTACGTGCTACAGATACCCTTGAGTTGCTTACCGGAGTCTATGGGGTGATTCGGCCAGCGCTACTGAGCGCCTACGAGGATCATCTCGCCGAGGCGAACCCGATCTTCGATCACCCAACGTGTCGATTGCTGCGTATTGCTGTACAGGACCAGCAGCAGATGATTGAGTGGGGCAAGCAGGCGATTGCCGCACTGACCACCGATGACGCCGCGTGTGACCGAGCGCAGACGTGGGCGGAGCACCTGGAGTCCTACTTGCGACATGCTGGCGGGATCACAGGTCAAGAACCGATTCCTACCACTGTACCACCTGCACCACGTGCGACTGAGCCGTTCGTACCCAATTTCGATCCGCAGCGCGACCAGCCCTTTAGTGGGCGGTACAACTTTACCCAACGCTACCATATGATCTACAACGACCCTGTGGTTGACCTTGATGAGCGAATACTGGCGCTGATGTATAAGCGACTCCACGAAATCGACGTACCTGAAATGATGTCCAGTATTCTGCTGGAAATGCACGGCAAGCCGTGGCAATATTACCATGATATGTCCAGGCAACTCTGGGATGAATGTCGCCACGCGCTGATGGGCGAGATATGGTTCGTGTCACACGGGATCGACCCGCACGCCTATCCGAACCATGTCGGCTGGAGTCTATGGATGAATCTTGACCTGACCCCGCTGGAGCGACATACAGTATTGTATCGAATTGAGCAGGGATTAATGGATGGGTCGCGCGGTAAGCGCTACGAATGGCAGATGGCAGAACAAGCTGGCGACCTGCTCGCGCTCGCTATTCAAGACTACGATTGGGCCGATGAGGTACTGCATGCGCGAATTGGACGGCATTGGCTGATCCCTGAAAGCGGTGATTTGCATACCGTCATGGAGCGCGCGGCAGAAGCAGGGAAGCGTGGGTCGCCTTCACAAGTTGCCAAGGCCAAACTGACGCCGCAGATTGACTGGTGGCCGCAGTTCGTGCGTGCAACACTTGGCAAGGAGAGCAGCGCACAACCGATGGACATGAATCAAACGAACTCACCAACCTCAGGCTAGTAGTGCGTTGATAAAATCAGTTGAACTGGTATTCAGTAGGAGACTAATGCAGATACCATTAGAAGGACTGGCAACGAGACGAATTGGCCTGTATTGAATATCACATAAAGGCTCTGCGTATAGCACGCTACTGGAGGATTCTATGTTTGCATGGTGGTTCCGAACACCCGAAGGCCGTGTCCAGCTGACAATTGTGTTCGTGCGAGTGCTACTGCTTGCGGTAGCAGCCTTTGTCAGTGTCGTGAGCATCCCTCCAGTGAACTGGCCCGCCTTCATCCTTGCGCTCTCCGGCTTCTATCTGGGGGTCGTTGACCCACTGCTTCGCCGCCCGCGCCTGGAACTTAGCCTGGAGCATTTGGCTCCTCTCCAGACAGCATCTCTCGCACCCGAAACGCGCCCTGCGCTCCCACGTCTGAAGATCGCCAACTATGGCCAGTCAGCCGCGCGATTGTGCGTTGGCCGCCTGCTCGAGCTGTGGTCGGGCGATGGGCAGCCGGTTGCGGGGTTCAGCCCACAGACCCTATGCTGGTCGCATCAGCGCGACCCCAGAGATCATAGCCCGGTTACGATTCAGGGGTTTGGTGACTGCTACTACCTGGATCTCGCCGTGTACGACCAGGAACGCGATGCGCTGGTTTTTCGATATACGAGTGAATCGGCGGCAAGCGAATCGGCGATGGTTGTCCCTGAGATCGTGTTCCTGCGCCTTGGGATCTACGCCGATGGCGTGCGGCACACTCCAACCTGGTGGAAGATCACAGCTCAGGGCCAGGTCATACCGTCCGATCCACCGGGCGCATAGTGGTGGTTGGCAACGGTAAGGTCGAGGATACAGACACCAACTCAGACCTCGGCGTCGCCGTAGAAGCTCGGTGCGCTAATCACGCGTGTGCGTGGCCGCACCAACCACGGCTCAACAGCCGCCTGCCAGCGTTTGAAGTGTGGGGTCTCGCGATGCGCGGCCAGCGCCTTGTCCGATTCGTACACCTCATAGAGCGTAATGTGATTCGGGTCGTCGAGTGCACGCAGTACATCGAAGCGCAGGTTGCCCGGCTCGCTGCGCGCGCCACGCGCATTCGCCAGCATTTCGGCCATGAATTCGTCGATATGCTCAGGCTTAACATCGATTGAGACGACCAGGATATGCATCGGGATCCTCCTTCTTTCATTTGCTACTGGTTGCATTGCATCGCTTGTTTTCAGCGTAATCATAACATGCTCTGCCACCCAACAACCGCCAAGCAACTAAAGCAGCCCGTCAGCGAGTGTTGAATCCCATTCGACAAGTTCTTGCTGCATCTCTTGGATTGCCATTGGTTGACTTCGTAACGCTGCATATGCTGCATTCGCTGCCTCAAGCAATTGCTTCCGACGATAGAGCTCAATCGCCTGGTCGACGAGATCTTGCATTGATATACCAGCTTGTGACGCGAGTTGTCGTAATGTCTGCTGGGTTCGTGAAGAAACTCGAATAGTGGTAGTTGCCAATATCTACTCCTACATATCTCTTGGTGGCCTGATGCCCACATGTGGAACTTCCAAACCCTAATCATCGTTACTTATAGAGAATGTCTGTTATTCGCTGAAGGGGATCGGCATGGATAGGTTCATTATTGCAATCACGCTTGTGTCTGTATTACTGATTGGATGTGGCCGCACTACTACGGGACAGCAGCCTACCACGCCAATAGTAACACAACCGCCAACACCGACGAACCTTCCCACGCCAACCAGCGGGCCAACCGCAATACCACCAACCGATGCGACTGCCGCCGAAGGGTATTGTCAACTTAGTCACCGGGCACATCTTGTGGTATCATCGGCGGCATGACAACCACATCATCCTCGTCCTCATACAAAGGCTATCGATTTCCGGTCGAGATCATTTCTCACGCGGTCTGGCTCTACTACCGCTTCTCACTTAGCTATCGCGATGTCGAAGCGTTAATGGCCGAGCGTGGGATCGTAGTGACCTACGAGACTATCCGTCAGTGGTGTCACACATTTGGCCAGCAGTATGCGAACCAGTTGCGTCGACGTCGTGCACAAACGGGCGACAAATGGCATCTTGATGAGGTCTTTCTCACGATCAACGGCAAGCTGCACTACCTCTGGCGCGCAGTTGATCAGCAGGGGAATATGCTCGATATCCTGGTGCAGAGCCGACGGAACAAACAAGCTGCTACGAAGTTCTTTCGTAAGCTGCTCAAGGGATGTCAGTACGTCCCGAGGGTGCTGATCACCGATAAGCTAGGCAGTTATGCTGCGGCCAAAAAGGAGGTGCTGCCGAGTGTGGAGCACCGACAGCACAAACGTCTCAATAATCGCGCGGAAAATTCCCATCAACCAACTCGGCAGCGTGAACGAACGATGCGACGCTTCAAATCAGCCGGTCACGCGCAACGCTTTCTGGCTGCCCACGATCGCATTCGCGAGCACTTTTGTCCCTGCCGTCATCGCCTTGGCACAAAACGGTACCGTGCAGTACTTCAGGAACGGTTCGCGATTTGGAACACGATAACAGGCGTGCAAATAGCCACCTAATCCGCTCGTTCTTGCCAAAACATCCCTGGCTATTCGCTCGTATATCCCATCAGCCAACCTCACTCGCCTGATGATGGATTAAGTTGACAATACCTGTAATCGACTATATCGTGCGTCTCGAGCTTGAAGAGGAGGATTCGGTTGAGGAGTAGGCGGATCTTTATTCACAAGATCTTCTGGTACTATCAGCAAGTTTTCTACCA
>JANLSE010000235.1:0-5601 GCA_031362265.1 Roseiflexaceae bacterium | reverse complement strand
AGTATATTCAATCGGCGGGAATCCAGCTCAAAAAGAGCGGGCGTAGCTATCTTGGCTTCTGTCCGTTCCATAGTAATACCAAAACCCCGGCATTTAACGTTTACCCAGATAGCCAAAGTTTCCATTGTTTTGGTTGCAAAGCCTCGGGCACTATTTTCGATTTTGTGATGCGCCGCGAAGGGCTTGAGTTTCGCGACGCACTTGAACAACTGGCACGGCGCGCAGGGATCACCCTCCAAGAGCGAACCCAGGCAGATGTACAGCAGGATCAGCTACGAACGCGCCTCTTAGAGATCAATCAGGCGGCCGCAGCCTTCTTCCATCATATTCTGGTGAAATCGCCACGTGGTGAGGCTGCACGCGCCTATATTCAGAAACGAGCCATTCAGCAGGAAACGATCGAATCCTTTCAGCTCGGTTATGCGGTTGATGAGTGGAGTGCATTACTCAGTTATCTGACCGATCGTAAGGGGTTTGAGCCAGAGGAGGTTGAAACTGCCGGGCTAGCCATTCGGCGTGATGGTGGCGGGTATTACGACCGCTTCCGCGGGCGGGTGATGTTCCCGATCCGCAATCCCAAAGGTGAAATTATTGCATTTGGTGGGCGCGCAATGGGCGATGCTCAACCCAAATACATGAATTCACCACAGACAGCATTGTTCGACAAGAGCAGAGTGCTGTATGGATTTGATCTGGCGCGTGATGCGATTCGCACAAATGAGGCAGCAGTAATCGTTGAGGGGTATGTGGACGTGATCATGGCCCATCAATATGGCTTTCGTAACGTGGTGGCACCGCTTGGCACCGCGCTTACCAGTGATCATGTCGATCTGATTAAACGGGTCACCCAGCGTGTGTACCTCGCGCTCGATGCGGATCCAGCTGGGGTACGTGCTGCACTCAAGGGTGCTCGTACCATACAGGAGCAGCAGGATGGCGAACTTGTGGCCGTTACTGGGCCACAGGGCGTAATTAGCCTCCAACGTGGCCAGAGCCTGGAAATTCGTGTGATTGAGCTACCCGAAGGCAAGGATCCTGATGAAGTGATCCAGACTGATCCAGAGCAATGGCAGGCATTAGTAGCCCAAGCGCGCCCGGCGATGGATTTCTATATGCGTGCACTTACTGTCGATCTGGATCTACACGCAGCCCATGGCAAATCGGAAGCAGTTGAACGCCTGGCACCATTGATCGGTCAGATTACAAACCCAATTGAACATAAACATTACGTTCAGCAATTGGCACGCTTAATTGATAGTGACGAATCGGTGATCATGCGCGTCCTTCCTCATGGGCCTCGTGGGCAACAATCAAACTCACCAGCAAGGTCAGCAGCACAGCCAGCACGGTCACAGCGGGCAAGCGGACAATCAACGCCAAGTAAGCCAGTTACAACATTAACTGGCGCACTGGTACAAGAAGAGCATTTGTTATGCTGGATACTTACCTATGGATCGGTACGCGACGCGGTATTGGCAAAACTGCGCCAGGATCTGGCAAATTTCCCAGTTGCACAGCAGGTACTGAGTGAAACCTTACTGGATCTATTTGAACGTCCTGAGCACCGCGCGATTATTGAGCGCTGGGAACAAGAACCCAGGGACAACCCAGCACACTGGGCAGAAGAGCTTGATTCACCACTACGCGAGGTGGTGTTGCACGTGCTCACACGCACCCCACCAGCGCCACAGGCGTACCGCTATGTTAATGATGCTCTAGAATGTGCTACAATCCTCCAGCAGTTGCAGGCTAAACGCTGGCTGACACGTATGACACGCCAGGCGGATGAGGCGAGTGATGATGAGGAACGCCTCCAGGCAATTGAGTATCTTGTTCAACTGAAGGAATATCTTGGAATGATCAGTGCCCCACGTAGAAGCTCGACGTACGCCGACCTCCACCATCTCCACACGGCTTGAGGGAAACATGCAGAACCGGAATGTAACCACGTTTGATGATGATGAGTTCGACGATCTGTCGACCGAACCAGAGGCTGTTGTTGAGCCAGAAGAAGAGACGAGCTCGATTCGCTCGATTCAAGATCTGCTCACACTTGGCAAGCAGCGCGGATTTGTAACCGAAGGTGAAATCCTCGAACTGGTACCGAATCCAGAAACGGACATTGATAAGCTTGAGCAGATTCAGCAGGCGCTTAGCCAGGCTGGTATTTCGACACGCGATGAAATCATCTCGGGTGGCTCAACAACCGATGTCACCTTTGAAGAAGACCCTGATCTCGAAGATGGGCTGAGTGTCGAGGGCATTAGTGTCAACGATACCGTGCGCATGTATCTCCGCGAGATCGGGCGTGTACCGCTGTTAACTGGCCGCCAGGAAACCAGCCTTGCCCAGAAAATCGAAACGGGCGAGTATCTGCAGGCGATCAAAACACAGCAGGGTCTTGATTGGCAAAAGGATCAGGTTCCAGAAATTGGCCTGATGATGTTCAGCCGGTTCCAAAAAGGCTGGGGGATCGTCTCCGACGCACTCACCCTGCTGTACCAGATCGCTGGGGTGCCGCTGCCAGATCCGCTTTGCCCTGGGATTGTCAGCGATATGCATGATGTGCAGGAGAAGCTTAGTTTTGAGCTACGCCAAAACTACGAAAAACAGCGTGCCGAGGCAATCAAGCAACATAAAGTGCCAGCAGAGCAGTTTGATCAAACCATTGCGCAATCACAGGTCATCTTCGGATTACTGACCCTCGATCTGCGGCAGCATCTCTTAACGAGCACTGAATGGCCTTCCTCAGAGCAAGTTGTTACATCGCTTGGCAATGCGCGTGAGCAACTCTGGCGTGATTGGAATAATGCGATTGAGGTTGGCCGTATTGCGCGTGAGGATCTCACACAGGCAAACTTACGTTTGGTTGTTTCGGTGGCCAAGAAGTATATTGGCCGCGGGCTGCAACTCCTGGATCTGATTCAGGAGGGCAATGTTGGCCTAATCCGTGCTGTCGAAAAGTTCGATTATCGCAAAGGCTTTAAGTTTTCCACCTATGCAACATGGTGGATTCGCCAGGCGATCACACGCGCGATTGCTGATCAGGCCCGTACGATCCGCATCCCGGTGCATATGGTCGAAACCATTAACCGGCTTATGCGCGAAAGTCGCCGTATGTTGCAGGAGCTTGGCCGCGAGCCTTCCGATGATGAATTGGCGAAGGCATTGGCGATCCCGGTTGAGAAGGTACGCTCGATCCGCAAAACATCGCTTGAGCCGGTCTCGTTGGAGACTCCAGTTGGCCAGGAAGAAGATAGCCAGCTTGGCGATTTTATTGAGGATTCGAAAGCACTGGCACCATCCGATGCAGCCAGCCATCAGATGTTACGCGATCAAGTTGAGCAGGTACTCAATCAATTGACCGACCGCGAACGGCGGGTGTTACAACTACGTTTCGGCCTTGAGGACGGCCACAGCCGTACACTTGAGGAGGTTGGCAAGGAATTCGGGGTGACACGCGAGCGAATTCGCCAGATCGAGGTCAAGGCGTTGCGTAAATTACGCCATCCGCGGCTTGGGAAGAAGTTGCGTGATTATTTGGAATAGGAGTTAGGGGTTAAGGGCGAGAGGTTATGAGTTTGGATGCAGATCATCCTTGTTTGTTACCAGCAACATGAACCGTAAATCCTTGACCCTCTGCCTTTAACCCTTACAGTACGCTATGCTGGATTTCGAGGATCTCGACCATTACGAGCTGCTAGGGATTTTGCGGAATGCCTCGGCCGATGATGTTAAGCGTGCCTACCGCCGAGAAATTGCCAAGTATCACCCAGATCGTTTCACGAATGGTACTCCTGAACAACAGGAGTATGCGGTGTTACGCTCGCAGCGCATTAATGAAGCCTACAAAGTGCTAGGCAATTTCTCAACGCGCAGCCGCTATTCGCTCAAACGTGAGGCGCGCACAGCGCCTACCCCCACACCAGTGCCACCTCAGCAGCGCGATCATCTTGGCGAACTCTATGATCAAGCACGGCGCTATCTGGATGAAGGGCGGCCACTTGAGGCGCTGGCAGCGCTACGCCAATTGCAACAACTGAACCCACTCTATCGTGATAGTGCCGATCTGTTAGCTACCGCCAAAGCTCAAATCGAACAGCGTACAGAACAACGTGTACATGTATCTGACGATGAGCCTAATCGATTTCCACGCCGCTCAATTATCATCGGGAGTGTTAGCGGAGTGCTAGCGGTTGCAGCGCTTGCCGCGTGGGCGCTTGGCCGTACACCAGGGATGCCACCAGCACGCAATACCGCTGGAGCTTCAGCGAGTTCACCAAGTGAGCTGCCAGTATCAACACTCGTACCCACAGCACTACCAACTGCAACACCAACGCCAACACCAACACCGACCCCACGCCCAACAGCGACACCTGAACGTATCAGTAATGCGCCAACGGCTACACGACTGCCAACGCCAGTACCAGCACAACCACTTGGTCAACTCCTGGTAGAAGAAACATTCGACCGCCGCGCATGGGCGCAGCAGGACAGCCAGAACTGGAGTGTTGGCTACCGCGATGGCCGCTACCGAATCGCTGCTAATGCTGGCGTTGGTTTGATCTGGAGTTATCGTACCGGGCCAACTGGCGATGCGAGCTATGCTGTTGATGTGCAACTGACTGGCGAAGGCGGGTTGCTATTACGTTTTGCCAATGAAAGCGAGTACCTCCGTTGCACAATCACAAACGATGGCGGCTTCCGCGTTGGGCGCGCACAGGGTGGGAGCCTAACAATTCTAGCCGAGGGACGTAGCCAGGCAATTAATAGTGGTGAGCAGCCAAGTAATCGGTTGGAGGCACAGCTGCGCGGCGATACCTTGATCTTCATTGCTAACGGCCAAACACTTGCCGATGTACGTGTGACTGAGCCACCCGATAGCCCTCGCTATGGCTTGGTTGTTGTATCCGAAGATAGCAACAGCGAGGCCTTCTTCGATAATCTCGAAATTCGAGCGATTCTGCAATGAACCGTCGCCAGTTCCTTTCGCTTAGCGCGGGCGGCCTCGCGCTGCTCGCTGGCTGTGGCCAAACACAGCAACCTGCCACGCTAACGCCAATTACCGCGAGTGGCGAAACACTCATGACAGGCTGGTGGCGCTTCGAATCGCGTGGCGTCAATTTTACGCACCCATCTGGGGCCGATCTCGCAACCTGTGGCATGATCCAATTTGGCGCGGATGCTAATTGTACCTGGAATATGACTCCAATTGAACATGATTTTGATCGACTGAGGGAATTAGGCGTCGATACAGTTCGAATCTTCCTGAACTACTATGTATTTGGCGGTGCGCGTGAAAGCCAGCCAAGCTATGATCAGACCCCAGCTCTCGATCATCTGGCCAATTTTGTCGCAGCAGCCAATGCACGTGGTATCTATGTTATTCCAGTATTGATGGCTAAATATCCACAGGATACCTTCGCGCCCCAGTTCTATGAGCGGACCCTAGAACTACATGTTCGCCCGATCGTCAAGCGTTTCGCTGGAAACCCTGGCATCCTTATGTGGGATCTGTTCAATGAACCAGATATTGGTAGCCCAGTCAATATTCGTTGTTGGGATTGGGATAACGAATTGGAGCCAAGCTGCTTCCCAATG
>JANLSE010000221.1:0-14698 GCA_031362265.1 Roseiflexaceae bacterium | reverse complement strand
CTTTAACTCCGCCTCTAGTCGCTCAATATCGATCCCGTCGCTCTCCAGTGGAATCCCAATCGTGCGCGCGCCACGCCGCCGGAATGCAGTGATTGCGCGATCATAGCTGGGTTGCTCGGTTAACACGGTTGCACCGGGTGTGACCAATTGCGCCGCAATCAGATCCTGGATTTGCAGCGAGCCATTCGCCACTAGCAACTGCTGTTCCGCGACACCATACTCGGCCGCTAGTAACTTACGCAATGGTGGATACCCTGGCTGCTGCCCATATTGCAATACCACTGCTGGATCAGCTGCCAACGCATCGGCAAAGCATTCCGCCAATTGTTCCGTGGGAAACGCCTCTGTCGGTGGGACACCCCGTGTGAAGAGAATAGTATCTGTCATCCGATTGATTTGCCTTTCATAAGTATTGAAGCGCAAGAGCGCAAGAACGCAGTGTACGCTATGCGTTATGCGTTATGCGCTGAGGTTATCCCTCATAAACGATTCTACCATCACACATGGTTAGTGCGACGCGAGTATGATTGAGTTCTGTACTCGGCATAGCGCTCATATCACGATCGAGAAGTGCTAGGTCGGCGAGCATTCCCACGCGGATCATACCCTTACGACGCTCCTCGAACTCAGCGTAGGCCGCACCTGTCGTATAGGCAGCCAGTGCCTCTGCGAGTGTAACCGCCTGTGAGCGCATACCGGGTTGCCAGGCAGTGCGATTAACTGCGACACCTAGTCCAATCAACGGGTTTTGTGAGACCACCGGCCAATCGCTGCCAAAGGCCATGCGCGCCCCAGCATCTAATACACTACGCCACGCAAAGCTACGTTCCCAACGCTGTGGGCCAACCCGCCCACACCAAACACTGCCATAATCAGGCGGGATGGGCGCATGGTAAGGCTGCATTGAGGCAAGCACACCTAACTCGGCAAAACGAGGCAGATCATCCGCATGAATCAGTTCGATGTGCTCAACTCGGTGGCGCGAATCGCGCTTCCCATTGATGTGCTGCGCAGCTTCAAAACCATCAAGGGTGCGCCGCACCGCCAGATCGCCAATCGCATGCACAAAGATCTGTAAGCCGAGGCGATCCGCTTCGGTCGCTAATTCATTAAACTGCTCAGGGGTAAAGTTTGCCTCACCAAAGCGGTTTGGTTGTTCGGCATATCCATCGAGCAGCAGCCCTGTATACCCTTCGACAACGCCGTCCATAAAGAATTTGACTGCGCCTGCGCGTACTAATCGGCCAGTCGCAGCGCTGCGCATTGCCAGGGCCTCAGTGATCTGATCACGCTCTGTCGCTGGCGTAATATCAAATGGCACATATACACGTACCGTAAGCTCGCCTGCCTGCTCAGAAGACTGATACAGCATCAGGCGCTCCATATTCCCATCCATATTATGAATACTGGTGATCCCATATTGGGCAGCTTCGGCTAACCCAAGTTTTAGCAGCGCCCGTTTACGCACCGCATCCGGCTTGGGTAGCAGCGCACGCAAAGGGCCAAATGCCCCTGGCTCACGTAATTCGCCATTCGCCAAGCCATCCGCACCAAGCACAATTTCACTATTCGGGCCGCAATCATACCCTCGCATTGCACCACCTAGCTCCAATGCACGAGTGTTTGCAAATGCTGTATGGCCATCGAACGCTGTTAATAGTAATGGCCGATCAGGCACCAGCGAATCCAGGTGAGCTCGTGTCAATTCGCCGCCATCAGGTGCCAACCCATACGGCATCCCATAACCCACCAGCCATTCAGTTTCTGGATGGCTTGCTACATATGAGCGCACACGATCGGCAACCTGAGCAAATGCTGTTAGACCATGCAACTGAATATCATCCAGATGCAATGAGCCAAGCAGAAGATGGTAATGGCTGTCGATCAAACCAGGCAAAAGTGTCGCACCACCCGCATTGATTATGCGTGTTTGCGAACCATGTAACAACGCCGCACCTTCGGGTGTGCCAACAAACGAGATCCGATTGCCGCGCACAGCTATCGCCTCAGCTAGCGGATTCTCGTCGTCCATGGTCAGCACATGCGCATTTGTAATAATAATGTCGGCAGAAATCGCCATGAATACTCCATATTGAGCGTTGGAACGATGGAACGGTGGAGCATTGGAGCATTGGAGCGTTAGAACGATGGAGCAAATCTTCGTTGAAGAATCGCTCACATGCTTCAATGCTCCAATGCTTCAATGCTTCAATGCTCCACCTGCTCACATCCTCGCCACAATCGCATCAATCCTAGCCGGATCAGCAAACTCTGTGTCGGGATCGCTACATGTATTGCTAAGCCAATCGGATAAGAGTTGGGATGCTTGGACATGCAGATCCTCAGGAAGTGCCCAACTACTACTTACCATGCGATCCTGGAAGCGGCGCGCTACCTCACGTGCGGATCGCGGTGCGCGCGCGTAGTTCACTAATACAACCCGCTCGATTGCCCCGCCATGTTCACGTAGAACATCCTCAAAGCGTGGATCAAGGCCTCGCACTGCTCGCGCTCGGCGCAGATCAGCTGGAACTCCCAGTTGATCAAGAATCTTATTCCAAGCCGGAAACACTTGGTCGGGTGGATTTGGTGGCTGATGTTCCACCGCCTCATCATTTGCGAGAATAATCCAGCCACCCGGTCGTACAACACGGCAAGCTTCATGCAATGTTGCATTCCAGTCATCAACAAGATGGAGCACATGGACAGAGAGCACCACATCGAACGAATCATTTGCAAATGACATATTTGACACATCACCGAGCTGGAGTTGTGGGCGCGGCAGCCCCGCTTCTAGCGCTTTCCGTTCTAGCTCGGCCATCATTGCTGCCGAAATATCAATACCAGTATAATCGCATCCCGCATGCAGAAATGGCAGCGCGATTCGGCCAGTGCCGATTCCAAGCTCCAGGAACTGTGTTGCCGAATCTGCATGAACCTGAGCAAGAATCGCGTCCCGCAATTGCTCATCTACACCTGTTGGATAGCCACGCGTCGCATCATAATAACTCGCTGCACGATCAAAGGTCACTCCTGGCATGCTCAACTCCTTATAAATGTAATAGCCGTTGGAGCTCATCTGCTGCGTCAAATGGGCCAACGACAGCAAGATGCATACTCTCCTCGCGCAGCACACGCCGTGCTACCCGCAGAACATCATCTACCGTCACGGCCTCAACCTCTGCCACCACCTGTTCCAACGGAATCACAAAGCCATAATGTAGTTGATGTGAGCCATTCCGTGCTGCCACCGACCATGTATCTTCCAGTGAGAGGAGAATGCCACCCTTGACTTGCTCTTTCACTTGGTCTAATTCGACTGCGGTTATCCCATGTGTACGAATAGCACGAAGCTGGGCCATTGTTGCTTCAATACACTCAACCAGCATCTCGGGATCAACACTGCCATAGACTAGCCACTTGCCCGCATCGTGGTGCTCCTGGCGATCTGAACCAACTGCATAAGCCAGGCCACGCTCCTCACGAATCTCTTGAACAAGACGCGATGACATCCCACCACCAAGTACCGTATCGAATACCAGCATCGCCCGCCGATCTGGATCGTTTTTTGCGATACCGGCAAACCCTAATGCAAAATTAGCCTGCTCGCTATCATCAACCTCAAGCATTACAAGCGGCCCATCGCGCTGTGGAGTCGTTGGGATCGGTGGAAGCGCGACCCCTTGAGGAATCGCTTGCATAGCCTGTTCAACCAGCGCCACCGCTTGGGATGGCGTAATGCGCCCGGCGATCGAAATGATCAAGTTACCACGGTGATAGTGGCGGCGCCAAAAGGCAGTAAGATCTGCTGCTTTCAGCCCTGCAATACTCGCCTCTGTACCGGCAATATCTCGCCCTAGTGGCTGATCGCCCCACATTGTTGTATCGAGCAGCGTGTGTACAAACTCCGAAGGGGTATCGGCTGTCTCACGCAGTTCTTCTGTAATAACACGGCGCTCTTTCTCCACATCGCGCGGGTCGAACAACGGATAAGTCAACATATCGCCAAGCAGCGCAATTGCGCGTTCGAAATGAATATCTGCCACCTTGGCATGATACACAGTTGATTCGTGCTCAGTATATGCGTCGAGCATGCCACCAACACCCTCAATCGTATCGGAAATAATCTTTGGCGTTGGATACCCGCGCGAACCCTTAAACAGCATATGTTCAATAAAATGACTCATCCCAGCCTGCTCATTTGTTTCGTGCCCAGAGCCAACCCCAACAAAGCAGCCTATTGAAACGGAATGGGTGTGTGGCAGTTCTTCAACAAGAAGTGTGAGGCCACCAGAAAGCGGAATTGTATTGAGCATGGAAGCAGCCTTATCTCACATTCTTGATTCTTTGTAATCTTTTGATAATCAAGACAATTGCCAGGACGATTTCATTATACCTGTTTTCGGGGTCAGGGGAGGGGAAAATGTCTGATCGTCGTGATCAAACATTCACCTTTAATCCACCATACGTACAAGCACTATACATCCGATCAGCATAGGCTATAACCAGATAAATATATCATGTTGCAAGGTGGCGTGTGGGTATGTCGCAAGTTATCGGAATAAATTCCACTGCGGGCCTATCGACAAGTAGTGAATCTGTCGATGATATCCCGCTTCTAGTGGCCCATCTCCAGCGCTTAGGTATGCAGCGGCTGCTTGATGCACATTTTACATCCCAACAAACTCACTCAGAGGTTTCTGTTGGTTGGGTAGCATTAATCTGGCTAGCGCATATTCTCTCGCAGAGTGGTCGCCAAGCGCGGCATGTACGTTCTTGGGTTGGAACGCATCCAGAAACGTTACGCTGGCTTACCGGCCAAGCCTTTGGCCCAAGCGATATTAGTGATAGCCGCCTACGCGATATCCTGCGCTTGCTGGACGATGACACAGTTTGGGAGCCATTCGAACTGGCCCTGAATCAACACATTGCACGTGCCTATCGCATTCCGTCTGAGCGTATTCGACTAAGCCGCTCCGCCGGGCTCTGGTATATTACTTCGGAGGGCGCACTACAATTCGATCAGGGCCGCCGTTGGTGGCCTGGTGCGATGCAGGTTCAATTAACTGTTGCAACGGTCGATGGCATCGGTTTACCTACCACTGTTTGGGTAGCGCCATCCGAATCAGCGGCAGCAGTGCCAGTTGATGCGATCACCCAATCACGAAGCGCACTTGCTGGCCGCAGACTCACATTCATTGGCAATGGCGAACTAAGCTCCCCACTTGTGCGTGCAGCTATTCATGCTGGCAGTGATGAATATCTCTGCTTACTCTCACGCGATGATGCCTTAGCGGAGCTTCTGCGAGTACATGCAAACGAACAAACTATTACAGAACAGGCTGGTTCCGCACTGCTTGCCGATATGTATGAGCGCACAGAATCGATTCACACCGAATTGGTGGGCAACTCAATTAGCTGGGTTGAGCGCCGCCTACTCACCCGATCTCATCGCCAAGCCGATCTACAGGCCGATGATCTCATGCTACGTTTGGCGCGTGCACAACGTGAGCTATTAGCACTGAATGAGAAAAAGCGTGGAAAGCGCCGCCCTCGAACGCTTATAGCAATGCAAGAAGCTGCCGAGATCATTTTAGAAGAGTATGGGGTTACAGGCCTTTTGCAGTTGCATTTTGAGGAAATGGTTGATTCACGAATCGTACGGCGATATCGCGGGCGACCAACGACAACCCGGGTTGATCGTATGGTGACAATTAATTCCTCGGTTGATGAAGCTGCTGTTGCGTCTGCTCGTGAGCGGCTCGGTTGGCAGATTTATGCAACCACCATGACAGCGGCTGATCTGCCGATTGATCAGGTAGCACGGATGGGTGGCGAACCAATTATGGCTTTCGAGCGCTTGCGCGGCAGTACACTCTCACTGCTCCCAGGAATCATCCAACGTAACGATCATGTACGTGGTCTGGTACGCCTACTTGGGATCGGCCTACGTGCGTTGGCACTGATCGATTTAGCTGCTCAATCCCATGCCGCCGATTTACCAGGGATTGTGTGGCAACGCCCAGGAGCCCAGGTTCCCACCAGTAATCCATCGGCGGAGCGGTTACTCGAAATATTCCGCGATATTACACTCACTGCTGTTTCCGATGGCCATGGGCATGGGTATCATCTAACATCGCTCTCGACACTCCAGCGCCGAATCATCGAGTGGCTCGCACTTTCGAAGGACACCTATCACGCACCATCACGCTGAGCGTGGGTATCCAGAGCTATAATATTCTTAGAGAACAAACGAGGGTCGAATGTTGGCCCTCGTTTGTTGTCTTCCAAAACAGATTTTTATGGTAGTATTAGCACGTTTTCACGGATCATAATAATATCCTAGATAAGGATCTCGCGATGAAGAATAGCATCCTGACTGTCGTTGCTGTCCTAGCTCTGATCTTCCCATTTAGCATGGTTGCCTATGAGCTCGCCTCGAAGGAATCCCTCACCACAGTTGGGCTCTTTGCTGCGATTATTGCAGTTCTTTCTGTAACTGTGATTTTGGCAATGGTTGTGAGTCGGCCAAAGCAATCCTAGGTATACACCTTCTGGATACAGTATAGAGGAACCATGCCAAACGCAGGTGCGCAGGAGCGTCGGGGCAATCTGCGCAATAATTGGTTCTTCGCGCCAACAAGCCAGCGCGAACATAACATGCGCAGCGTCCTAATCGATGGTATTGGCGTTGGTATCGTAACCGGAGCAGCATCATTTCTTTCAGTCTTCTTGGTGCGCCTTGGTGCGTCCTCGCTTTTAGTGAGCTTGCTTACCTCACTTCCTGCACTAGCGGGTATGCTTCTTGCGCTTCCCCTCGGCAGGTTTCTGGAGCGCCAACGTAACCTGGTACCATGGTATTCACGCGCCCGTGTGCTTGTGCAGGGTTCGTATGCACTGATTGGCCTCGTTCCGTTTCTGATCGCGAATGGCAGTTCAACCGCGATTGCGATCATTGTCATCTGGGCAATTGCCACAATTCCACAGACGATTGTCAACATTACATTCACGATTGTCATGGGGGCAGTTGCTGGCCCACGCCAACGCCAATACCTCATGAGCCGTCGTTGGTCTGTTCTGGGCGTCACCACCGCGATTGTTGTTGCACTATTGGGCTGGCTGCTCGAACGGCTAGCATTCCCAATCAATTATCAAATTGTTTTTATTGGCTCCTTTTTTGGTGGCATCTTAAGTTTTGCTTTTTCACGCCAAATTACATTGCCAGATAACCCATCGCATTCCGCTCCTCAGGATGTGGGGGTTAGCCTGCGTAGCCGTATGCGTATGGTCTGGGGCGATCTGCGCGCTCATGATGCATTCAGCCGATTTATGCTAAGTGCGTTTGTGTTCAATATGGGTATGACGGTCGCAATTCCCCTTTTCCCACTGTATTGGGTACGTGGGGTTGGCGCAACCGATTTCTGGATCGGATTAATTAACACGGTCAATAATGGAATCGTGATGGTTGGCTATTTCCTGTGGTCCGCGATTGCGCGCCGCTTTGGCAATCGAATCGTATTGCGGATCTGTGCGTTTGGGCTTGTACTCTACCCGCTACTGACAGGCTTAACATCACGGGTAGAGCCACTTGTGTTCTATGCGGGAATCGCGGGAATCTTCGGCGCAGGGCTAAGTCTGGTTCTATTCGATATCTCATTAGCAACATGCCCTCCAGATCACACCGCTTCCTATATTGCAATCTATCAGTTCACGACATATGTGGCAACCCTGATTGCGCCCCTTACCGCGCCGCTCCTAGCAGATTATCTTGGTTACGGGCCAGCACTATTTGTCGCCGCCGGGTTGCGCCTGCTTGGTGCAATACTCTTTCTGGCACTGGGCGTAGGAAGGACAACGGAGACGTAGTGCAAGAGTGCAAGAGCGCAAGAGCGCAAAGCGCAGAACGCAAAGACACGAAGGGAGATTTTTAACGCAAAGGCGCAAAGACGCAAAGTATGGATTCTCTGTCACCTCGTCTCCGTGTCTCCGTGTCTCTGTGGTTCTTGGTTCTTGGTTCTTGTTCTTGGTTCTCTTGTTCGTTTGTTCGTTTGTTCTTGGTTCTTGGGTTCTGTCACTCTCCCGAGGTAGATTATGCCTGATACGGTGAATTTCCTAGCGTTTGATCTTGGAGCATCAAGTGGCCGCGCCCTGCTTGGGCGTTGGGATGGTGCACGCTTTGTGCTTAAAGAGCTACACCGCTTTGAGAATGGGCCGGTCGATATTCTTGGTAACCTCCATTGGGATACGCCACGGTTATGGGGTGAGGTCAAGGCTGGGCTGGCGCATTATGCTGCTGCATATACTGAGCCGCTCGCAGGGATTGGCATCGATACGTGGGGCGTCGATTATGCCTTGCTTGATGCACATGGGCGGCTGCTAGGCAACCCGTATAACTATCGCGATCCGCGCACCGATGGTATGCTTGAATATGTGGATACCCTAATACCACGCAGTGATATATTTGCCCAAACTGGCATGCAATTCCTGCAAATCAATACGCTCTACCAACTCGCCAGCATGGTCAAAAGTAAAGATCCACAACTCGCAATTGCCGAAACACTGCTTATGATTCCAGACCTGTTCCACTACTGGATGACCGGCTACCGAGCAGTGGAGTATACCAATGCAACCACGACCCAGTTACTCGATTGTCGCCAACGCAGTTGGGCTACCGATCTGGTTGACCGAATCGGTATTCCTGCACGGATCCTCCCCGAGATTATTGCACCTGGCACCATGCTTGGTACATTGCGCCCAGCAATCGCAGCCGAAGTTGGGTTACGCGATCTGCCAGTTGTTGTAGCACCTGCAACCCACGACACAGGCAGTGCGGTAGCGGCTGTACCTGGGTTAGATGCCCATAGTGCCTATATTAGTAGCGGCACATGGAGTCTTATGGGTTTAGAGATTCGCGAACCGATTGTCAGCCCACGTGCATTGGCACTCAATTTAACCAATGAAGGTGGCGTTGAGGGAACAATCCGCCTCCTGAAGAATATTAATGGCCTATGGCTGCTTCAGGAAAGCCGCCGCCAGTGGCTGCGCGAGGGTCAGGAGTATTCCTGGGAATGGCTCTTGGCCGAAGCCGAGCGCGCCCTGCCATTGCAGAGCTTCATCGATCCTGATGCAACGGAGTTTATGCGACCTGGTAACCTACCAAGTGCCGTACGTGCATTCTGCCAACAAACTGGCCAGGTTGTTCCAGCCAGTGTTGGTGCACTGGTGCGATGCCTCCTTGAAAGCCTAGCACTCAAATATCGCTGGGTACTCAATGCCCTGGAGGAGGTTAGTGGTGCACACATTACTACGATTCGAATCGTTGGGGGTGGTTGCCATAATCGCCAGTTGTGCCAACTAACCGCCGATGCTTGTAGGCGCCATGTGGTTGCTGGCCCTGCAGAAGCAACCGCACTCGGCAATATTATGGTTCAAGCGGTGGCGGTGGGTGTGCTTCCCAATATTACCGCAGGGCGAAAAGCATTAGCCGAATCAATGGAGCTTGTACACTACCTGCCGCGTGGTGATACTGATTGGGATGCAGCATTCCAGCGTTTCACACAACTATTAGGGTGATTAACCAATGCACATGGTATAATTCGTGTCCCAGGATGGCATATCGCGAAGTGTCTGGTTTGTTCCATACCCCGGCAGCTCGGCGATAGATCATTCTTGAATAGCATATAGACCGCGCAGGAGCCTGTGTGAGTTATACCCTGGTGCTTGGGCCAACGCATGCCGCGTGGCGCGGATCGCAACGCTTTATAGTCACGATTGAGGGCGAGCGTGTCCGCAATGTAGAATATTCCAGTGAGTTTCAGACCAGCGGGCTTACAGAACGCCTGCCGCGTTTGCAGCTAGGTGATGCACTTATTCGAATAACAGAAGCCTGTAGCACCTGTGCCAACACACATGCGCTGGCCTTTTGTAGCGCCTACGAACAATTAGCAGCTTGTGTTGTGCCAGCGCGTGCCAGTGCGGTACGCTGCGCAATTGTTGAGCTTGAACGTGTGGCCGCCCATTTAGAAGGGGTAGCACGACTACTCTGGACATTGGGTATGGAGCCACAATATATACAGTTCAATACATTTACTGCATTAGCGAAAGATGCACTTGTAGCATTGGCTGGGCCGAAACCTGCAACGGTGATCACCCCAGGAGGGCTTTCCCATGATCTGCTGCGTGAGCCATATGAACTCGCTCAGCTGATTATCACGAAGCTGAATCGCCAACTCTACCCAGCCATCGAGCGGCTCATCGATCACCAGGGATTACTAGCCCGCACGGTTGATATTGCAACCTTGCCACGCGCCGCTGCTGAACAGTTCGGGGTACGTGGTCCACTGGCTCGGGCAGCAGGGATTGCACGCGATCTGCGGGTAGATCAACCATACAATGGGTATTCCAACCTGGTGATTCGCACTATTGTACAGGACAATGGCGATGTGTATGCGCGCTTGGTTGTACTCATGCTAGAAGCTTACGAGAGCATCAAACTAGTCGAACAAATACTTCGTGACATTCCAGATGGCCCGTGGAGTATTCAACTGCCAGATACACTTCCCAATACAAGCGTTACACTTGGTATTGAAGGGCCATATGGGCCATTACGCTATACACTCGAAGGAAATGGCATCCGGCTGACGCGTGTAGTGATCGAGCCGCCACGACAGTTTGATCGGCTACTGGTGCGAACCCTCATCTCGGGCGCACTTGTCGATGATATTGCCATGATCATTGCGTCGGCAAACCAATGCGTCGCCTGTAGTAGCATTCATTAAATGATAGCTCTTGCCTTCATCCTACTTGTCATTGCACCGCTGGCCTGCCTAGGCCTGAATCGTGTGTTTGCAACGCGCTTCCTGGCACTTGGATCCGCAGCGGGAGTAGGTCTCGCTGCGCTCATATTAGTAGCTGCATGGATACGTACCGATTCTGGCCTCTTGTTGAATATCCCCTATGCAGAACTAAGTGTACGCGCGCCGCGTCTGCTCCTGCGGATTGCCGAAGCCGATTGGACGCTGATTATCTTATTACTCGCTATGGGTTGTGTGGTACTCATGGGCCTTGGGTTAGCATTGCCAGATGACATCCGTGGTTTTGGCGGTGTACCAGCGGCGTTTTTGGTAGTAATGCTGATAACTCTCGCTGGAATGCTCAGCAATGAACCCCTACTCGAACCAGCGTTTTGGATGCTTGCGGTAATTCTCTGTAGCACTACTCTACGTGCAAGCGGCATTATGATTGAATCAGATGCACCACTTATTGTGCTTTTGGCTGGCTCGTTTGCGCTGATTCTCTTATTAGCATCCCAGCAGATTAGTGGTTCACTTGGGCTAGCCTGTCTCATTCTTGCCTGCCTGTTGCTGATTGGCGCTGCCCCTTTTGGTGCGATTGCCACAGCAATCGGCGAAGCCCCAGCTGGCTTGGGTGGTGGGCTACTCGCGATCGGATTACCACTGCTTGGGGGACACACACTCCTGCAGACCATCGATCCGGATGTCGCCAATCAGGCAGGGCCGATCCTGACGATTATTGGTATAGGAATGCTGTGTGCGGGTGCTGCACAGGCCCTCACAGAGCGGCGCGGACGCTTACTGATTGCTTGGCAACATGGTGCACAATCTGGGCTATTCTTGATCGCGGTTGGGCAAGGAGGCACTGCACTTACTACTATTGCGCCAATGCTCTTGTTAAGTAGCGCACTCTCAACACTCACAACATCACTCGTGTTGAGTGTTTTAGAACGGCGCACAGGGAGCGACAATCTTGCCGAGATCGAAACAGCGGCACCACTTGTGTTACCAGGGCTGGCGCTCCTCATAGCGGGTGCTTCGGCGGTTGGTATCCCTGGCACATTCGGCATGTGGGGCCGGGTATGGCTCTATGATCATCTTATACAAACAGGTAGTGGTTGGGCAACTGGACTTTTACTTGCCGGAAGCGGTATGCTGGCCCTTAGTTACATCGCTCCGTTAGCTACCATGTGGCGTGGCGCAGGTTCGGGCACCCCAATCCTTAGTAGACCGTTCCGCCTATCGGAGGTACTGCCAGCACTTGTGGCATTGCCATTACTCGCATTTGGTAGTTTCCCACCAATCGGCCCAGAGCCAGTTATTGGGAATACCACTCGTATCCTTACACTACTGGCTGGGATATTACTCGTTGGTGCGCCACTAATGTTGATCTACCTCACCCATTCTCACGAACCAACCGATCCAGATGAACATGCCACTGGTGCAGCACTTCCAGCTGCATTCGCCGAGAGTGTTAGTGGCATTGCTTGGCTAGCAGCGCCAAGCTCTGGCCTCAACCTAGCCTGGCTAGCCCTACTACAATTGTGCCAGATGCTCGCATGGTTATTTGCCTGGATCGAGCGTCGCTATTATTTGGCTGGGTTAACGATTGCATTGATTGTAATGGTATTAATCTTCTTATGACACATTTATGAACTTTGACACCATCAACTTGGTTGTGGTCGGCATCGCCCTAAGCGGAGGGCTCATTCTCTTGCTGCGTGATTGGCGGCTCACGCTTCCGGCACTATTGCTCACGTATGGGTTTGTTGCGGCATTCTTAGCACAACAGCAATTCATACGTCCAGATCTCCTAATTGGATCATACCCGGTCAGTACAATGGTGGTCATCAAGCTGATTACTGGTGGATCCGCCATTGCGATTTTAGTGGTGACCGCGCTAACATTCTCGCAAGAGTATAATGTTGAAGATCTTGATGAGTTTTCACTTGCAGAACTACGCCGTGCAGCTAGGCGTGCCCAGCAGCAGCGTGCGATCCAACCATTACGCTTAACCGACTATGTTGTGCCAATTTGGGCACTTGTACTCGCAGCCATCGCAAGCCTGGCCCTCCCTCGGCTTTACCCGATCGGAACTGAGGAGATCGATTTTGTTTGGTACTGGCTTGGCCTAATTGGCCTGTTTACAATGGTCTCCGCAGCCGATATTCTCAAGATAGGAATCGGGTTGCTCTTATGTATCGAGAGCATCTCATTACTCTACACAGCCCTAGCGCGTGCAGTACAGGTTATTCCACTTGCACTACTCAGCCTCACTACTGTGGTGCTGGCGTTGGTAATCGCGTATCTGAGCGGGCTCCTGTATGGCCGCCTGAAAACCCTTGAATTGAATGAGTTATATAAGCCATAATGCTGTACTTGCTACTTATGTTATTTCCAGTGACGATGGCCGCGAGCGCCTTTGTGCTACGCAAGCAAGCTGCGCTTACTGTCGCGATTGGAATTGGCTGGGCGCTGATACAAGCAGTACTAGCTGCGGCACTCCCAGTGGATCAACCAGCTCGCCTACTTGGCCTAACTCTGAACCTCGATTCGCTAGGACGGCTATTTCTGCTTGCGTTTCTGGTGATTAGTGTGGCCTCATTCCTCGCAGCGTGGGCTATTCCGCAGGGCGAAAACTATGTGCCAGTGGCGATTCTTATTCAGGGTCTAATCGGCTCGACACTCTTATTGTTTCAGGAACCATTTACTGTAGCACTCTTGTTGATTAGCGCTGGCGTCTTGGCGGTCCTAGCGATTGTTGATCTACCTATCGGCACCAGTGCATTAGTTGGGCGCCAGATTATTGCAACTGCACTCAAATATCTTGTTCTTATGGTTGTTGCAGGTGTTATGATGTACATGGCTTTTGTACTGATTACACTCTACGAACCAGGTACTGTACCGGGTCGTGTATCGCCCGCACGCCTTACACTCGCACTCTTAGCCGTTGGTTTTGGGCTGCGCCTCGCGGTAGTGCCATTTCACTCATGGCTACCCGATTTAGTTGAACATGCGTCACCGCTCGTCACACTCTTAGTTGTTGCGGTGATCAACTCCGCGAGTATGCTCTTCTTCATCCAGTCGTTACAGTTCTTCCCGATTATTGTGTTTGAAAATGATCGCGGGATGGCGATTCTTATGGGGATCGGTGTTCTGACAGCGCTATTAGGTGGTACACTTGCATTAGCCCAGGAGGGCATTCGGCGTATCATTGGGTATTTATTAGTCTATAACGCTGGAATGGTACTCTTTGGCATTGCAACAATCAGTAGACCCCAATCCCCGTCAAGCATGACTCAGGACTTTGGACTAGAGACTGCGGACGACTGACAATATTTATAGGTGGGAACCCATGCACCAACGTATCTTATACACCGCAATCCGCACAACAAAAAATTATGAATTTTACGACAAATTACGTATACTTGGTAAGTCATTTTTCATAAACCCTACTTACCCTATACGACGCAATTCGAAGGATTTACCAATGCGCAGTTTGGAGTCATATACAATCATCGGGTTGATTTCATCGCTGTATGCGATTAGCCTTAACACCCCCGTAGGCAAGAAGTTCACCGATCAATATACCTGGGCGACTGTTTGTATCGGTACGGGCATCGTGCTATCTGTGTTACGGCTGGTCATTCCCAAAGAACAATGGTATAAATTAGCAACAGCCTTTGTTGTAGCTGGTGCGCCTATGATCTTTCGCAGTCTCTATAACAAGACCATACGCCAACTTCAACATAACGAGGCGTCCTTCTAGGGGCACATGATGAATGTGAACCAACGTACTAGGCGTAGGCTAGTCCGCATAGCGTCTTTACTTTTGATCGTAACAGTAGGTTGTTACCTGTTACTTTTCTCTCTATTTTTCTCTGCCCCAGCCAAGGCAATTACCC
>JANLSE010000191.1:0-5266 GCA_031362265.1 Roseiflexaceae bacterium | reverse complement strand
CCAGCGTACACCCACGCGCCACAGTAAAAAGCGGCTTAAGAGTTGCTGTGTTGCCGCCCATCCGCCTGCCTGCCAGGTTACGATGATAGTGGCGAGCGGTGGGCCTATAAAATAGGCAACATCACCCATGTAATTGGGGATCTGAAGTGAGATGATGCCATAAGCAGCAAGTGCACGCGGTATCCAGATGCTCCATGTAATGAGGCATGCAATACCAAAGAATGCGATCAACGGAAAACGGCGCATCAGCACTCTGCTTGTAATCGATTCTGCACAACATGGAATGATAGCATTATTTCTTATACGCTAAGAACGTTATTACCTCCAGTGCATTCGTTGTGTTAGGCAGAATAAGCATGAATGTGCTATAATTACAATACAAACAGTCAGTATCATATAACTCATCTTAATATCAATAGGCGGTAGCGGGCCAACAATAACAAGGGATAAATACGTGGATACACTCCATTTTGATGGTTCGTGCGATCCAAACCCAGGCGGTCGGCTCGGGTTTGGATGGGTACTCATCTTAGCAGATACCAGCCAGACGAGTGGCCGTGGCGAGCAGCGGCCAGCACCTGGGAATACAAATAACCTGGGCGAATACCAGGGTTTGATTGCGGGGTTGTCCGCTTACCTGGAGCAAGGCCATCGTGGGCCACTATTGGTGATCGGCGATAGCCAGTTGATTATTGGGCAGGTCACTGGCACGATGCGGGCGAAAGATCCTGTGTTGATGCAGCAGCGTGATCGCGCACGGGAACTGACCGCGCGTATTGTTGGCGGCGTCACATTTCGCTGGGAGCGCCGTGAGCGTAATACGGCTGCTGATGCACTTGCTGGCGATGGGCAGAGTACACTTCCTGCACCAGCCATGCGTAGTTACGCTCGCGGCGCTGATGTTGCCACGGTTGTTATTGCAGCTGCCACACGTGCCGCGATTATCGCGCTGAATGCGCATCCAGCACCGGGCTTCAAGGATTTTGTACGGCTTACGGTTGGCGGTACCGATGCGCTTTCCGCTCGCAAACTCCCTATTCTGATTGTACAGGCTGGCGCAGATGCTGTCGCAGCGGTTCAGGCCGCGTTCCCTAATGATCCCACCCGTCAGGCTGCTGCGTTGCGTTGGTGTATGCGTGGTCTGGCGGTGGAGCTCGCAATCCGCAAAGGGCAAGTTGATGTCACGCTTGCAGCACAGTCTGAACAGCAGCGTAAGATGCCATGAGGAATATATCAAGGGCAGGCGTGTAGCACCGAAATGACATAAATTACAGGTGCGCGAATTATTGACACACCTCCATAGATGGCGCTCATTTCTGCATAGTAGCGGCAATCCGCTATGATTCGGCGGTGTTCAGATATTCCATCGCGTTACAATTGTGAAAATAAAGTAAGGAATTCTCACATAGTGCTGTGCTATACTCCAAAGCACTAATGTAGTATCATATGAGGATTCCATGGATTTACACAGGCGTGTAGTGCCCTTTGTTGTGGCGCTCCTCCTTGGGTTTGGGATGCTGTCTCGCCTTGTAGTTGCAGCAACCAGCGGAGGCATATTCGTATATCTCCCAATGGTTATGGGGCCAACCATAACGTCCACTAGTACACCTACGCCAACAGCTACAGGAACGAGTACTACTAGTCCGACAGCCACGGCAACCGCGACGGTGACAACCGTTACTGCTACAGCGACCTCAACAGCCACCACCGCTGCACAAGCCACTGCTACGGCGACAGTAACCGCGACGGCGACAGCCACAGCAACCACGGTAGTGCAAGCTACAGCGACGGCGACGGCGACCACGGCAGCGCAAGCCACTGCGACCCCAACCGCGACAGCAACAACTGTGTCAAATGCAACCCCTGTTCAGGTAAGTGTTGGTGCAGGGTATACCGATACAAGCCCGCGGCAACTTGTTCGAACCAGCGGAAATCGGCTATATATCGCTGCATCGGATTGTAATTCCTATCCGTGTACCGCAGCAACGCAGACATTGCGTATGTATCGGGCAACCACCAGTGGAGTACTAAGTGGCTTTGCCCGCGCCGACTCAGCCCATGAGCCAGTCGGAGTGGCAGGCTGGTCGATTGCGATCGATGGCAACAATCTTATCCATATAGCATGGACCGATCGAGTCGCAAGTGGGCCAGCAATCGACCATGTACGTTATGCGACATTTAATACCACTACAGATACATGGAGTTCAGTAACAACCATCGAAACGTTTAATTTCAATTTGGGTGGCCAAGGCATGGAAAGTGTATCATTGGCATTGGATGCAAATGGTATTCCACATGTTGTCTATCTGCGCGGCACAGGTGCCAATAACGATCGGCGCGTCTATTATCGCAACCGAATCGGTGGTAGTTGGAGTAACGCGCTGCAAATGGATGATACTATTAATTATATCAATAACCAGCGTGCATGGCACCCAAATCTGGCATTTGACCCAGCAGGCCGCTTGTTGGTGATGTGGGAACGCGGTAGTTTTAATGATGATGTCGATGGAACTATCTACAGTCGAGTTCGGGCAGCCAATGGAACTTGGGGTGCGGCAATAGCAGCTTCTAGCCAAAATGGCGCACTCACCAGTATTGATACCAGTATTGCGATTTTGATTACACCCGATGGAACCTATCATACAACCTATATCAATGCCTCGGCCGCGAATTCTCAGAAGTTTATTCGTTATCGCTATTCAACCGATCAAGGCGCAACATGGAAATCCAACGATCCAGCGAGTGGTACCCAGGCTACCCACAACCCGGCGCTTGGCTATGCAAATGGCAAGCTGCGTATTTATGGCCACGGTACACCCGATGTGAATAATCATGGCGTGAATATATCCTACTTTGAGGGTAATGGCGGAGCCGCAGCTTGGGGAAGTTGGACCAGAGTAATTACTGGCTCGAATGTTGATAGTTCCGTCAATTTGCGCTGGTCGCAGTATTTCTATCATTCTCCGAACATCATTGATCTTGCCTATTGGGATGACAACTACCCTAACCAACTCTTTGTATTCGTGAAATAGGAAATCATCTGTAAACCTGTCAGATGCGGCCTAGGGCTGCTATGAGCGCTCCAATGGCTCTGCGGGCCGCACCTGACAGGTTTAGGGCGACTCATTTTAGGGATTGTACAGGCTATTATTCGCTCAAGATCTGAGTCTCTGTTATCATAGTGCGGCGAATGAGCGGCTTGATATCGTATCGATATCTTAGAGGCAGCATTATGAGGTTAACCCAGAGATCGATTCTATTTACTATTTTGGCAACTGGCTCGTTTGGAGCGACCCTGATTGCGATTTACTATGTGATAGTAGTTCGCGATATGCGGATCTCGGCGATTATCTTTGCCAATGCAACTACTGGCTGGGCGCTAACATACAGCTATTGGCGTGGTTGGGAACCGGCTCGCTACCTTGGTGCGGCTGCTTGTATTCTCGCGAATGTTGCCGCGTTATTCGTGAGTGACCCGCCGCTCTCGCTTGGGATGCTACTCTCGCCAATTATTATCCTCATTCTGGCAGGGTCGCGTTGGCTGGTTGTTAACTCGTTTATTATCTTGGCGCTTGGGCTCATCCTCAGATCGGAGAGCTTTAGTCAACCAATCGAGATTGGCTATTATATAGCTGTGATTGTCGGGCTACTGATTGTCCAGCTTATGGTGAGTGTTGCTCTGCGCGATGCACGCGAAAATGCGCAGGCTGCTGAGGAAGCACGCCATCTGACTCAGCAACAGTTGCAAGAAAATACCCTGCAGGCACAGCAGTTGCAAGCACAGAATCAAGAGCAGCGCCAGCTACTTGACCTCGTCGATACGTTAGAGATGCCAACAGTTTCGCTGGCGGATGGTGTTATTCTTGCACCGCTGGTTGGAACCCTTGATACCCGAAGATTCGAGCGCCTCACCGAACGACTTCTGAAGCATGTCCACACCGAACGGGCACGGCTTGTAATTCTCGATCTCACTGGTGTGCCAATTGTTGATACTGCTGTGGCCAAGTCGATCGATCAGACAATTCAAGCACTCCAGTTGCTCGGTTGCAGAGTGGTGGTCACGGGTATCTCGGCGCAGATCGCTTCCACACTTGCCGAACGTGGCATCAGCTTTGCCCATGTAGAGGTTGCCCGATCGCCCCATGAGGCTATCGCAGCACTGGGGCAGCTCTCATAAATAAGGGCTGCCAGTCGATTATTGAGCCGTGTCGGCAGGAGCTGTTGGCCGTAAGCGCTTTGGCGCAATGAGCTGCCATGCCACACGAATATGATATTGTAAGTCCGCATCGCTCACACGGGCTAGCTCAATTCCAACCCATCCGCGCACACCAACATATGGTGGCCTGAAGTATATTTCGGTTGACGATTCGATCAGCCCATCCTGGAATCCAGGCGGCACCGGAATCCATACAGCAATATGGCCATCCTGATGATGGTTATTGGCGAACATCACAAACACTTTGTTGCGCACAAAGAAGGTTGGCTCACCATGAGAGAGTCGCTTACTGGTCTCCGGCAGGGCTAAACAGATGTTTCGTACCCGTTCAAGCTGATCAATCATCCGGTTCTTCTTCCTGTTATATGTGAAGATATACTATGTGGTGTTCAGTGATAGTGTAGCATTGGTAGGCATTTGGTTCCGCATATGTATACATATCAAACCTTCGGCAGCTATCCAGGTTGTTGTTAGGCGATTATCTGCAGCGGGGATCGCGCACGAAAAGGATACTAAGGGATGGGCGGTGCGCGATCCATCGTATAATCGTGTGCTCCGTCGGGTAGCGGTCTAGGAGCCAGTTTATGTACCAACAGGTAGCCAGACAGTCATCGCACCCGGCTGGCGGTTGTCCCAGGCAAAATAGGGAATGGCTCGGATGGCACAGGGCACCAATTGGGGTGGTGTATCACGGTAGAGCTGCGATTGCCAGTCGTTCTGATCGAGCGCAGACGCCATCCCCTCCAGAACCACAACACCGCCAAGCAGATCAGGGTCGAAACGTGCATTGAGCTGAGCCGTCTGAGGCAGTATGATCTGCGCTAGGTCGGGGCACGGCGCGCCGTGCCCTTTCCAATAGTGGTGCGTGGTTCACAACGCAGCTAGGGATGCTATAGTACAGTGGATCTCTGCCCTGATCTATTCTGAAAGGATCATGCATTGAGTGATGTATTGCTAATAATCTGGGCGAATGAACCAATTGGAACCATTTCGCCGCGCCTCTATGGGCATTTCGCCGAGCATCTTGGCCGCTGCTGCTACGATGACCTG
>JANLSE010000163.1:0-3803 GCA_031362265.1 Roseiflexaceae bacterium | reverse complement strand
TCAAAGTGTCGGTATACCTTATCAGGAAGGCATACAGAAGGCTATTCATACGTAGTGATTTCGCGGTATACAGTTGACACACATATGTTCTTGTTATACACTTAATCAGGTGGCTATCCTGCCACGCATGATTGCTGAATACTGAAGAGGAGTGTAATGACCAAACGCACAAAAGGTCGGGCAAATGGTGAGGGCAGTGTGTACGAATATCCAAAAGACTCAGGCGTTTGGTATGCTGAAGTCTCACTCCTCGATGGCACACGCAGAAAGCGTCGCGCATCCTCACAACGGGTAGCGCGTGAAAAGCTGAAGCAACTCCAGGCAGAAATCGAACAAGGGGTTGATCTCAAGATCGAGCAGCCAACCGTTGCAGAGTGGTGCATGACCTGGCTCACTACCTTTGCAACCAATCTTAAACCAAGTATTCGCGACAACTACCACGACATCATCCAAAAACACATTGTCAGAGCAGCTATCGGTAGGCGTCCACTCGATAAGCTCACCGTTGCTGATGTGCAGCGCTGGGTTAATCAGTTGGCAAAGACTGTGAAGCCAAAGACAGTGCAAAACACCCATGCACGTCTCCGCCGAGCACTGGAAGTCGCTGTTCGCAATGATTATATTGCGCGCAACGTTGCCAGTCGGGTGGAATTACCGCCAGTACCAAAACCGGCGATCTTTCCACTTGATGTTCCCCAGGTACAGGTGCTGCTGCGAGCCGTTGCAACCCATCGCTGGTTTGCGCTCTACCGTCTGGCAGTCAATCTCGGCATGCGGGAAGGGGAATTATTCGGCCTGACCTGGCCAGCAATTGACCTTGAAAAAGGTACCTTGCGCATATTCCAACAACTACAACGTGCCCGCAAGGATGGCAGACTCGACGGGCCACGTGAGTTTATTCTGCAGACCACCAAGACAAAATCGGGCGAGCGAACCCTACGCATTGATGCTGATCTGATTGCTGTCCTATGCGAACACAAGCGTCTGCAGGATGAAGAGCGCGCACTGCTTGGGGATCAGTGGCGCGATCCCTGGGGGAACTTGGTCTTTACGACCGAAACTGGAGCGCCGATTCATAGCGGACAGTTACGCTGGCACTTCCACCGCGTCCTGAAACAGGCGCAGCTGCCACGTATTCGCTTTCACGATCTGCGCCACACGGCGGCAACCCTGATGCTAGCGAACAACGTACCGATTGTCACGGTTTCGAAAATCCTTGGTCATGTCTCGCCAGCGATTACCGCAGCGATTTATGCCCATGCACTTGATGACTCAAAATCAGCAGCTATTGCCGATTTATCACAACAATTGAGGCAGCCACAATGAGTACGTATTGCTCCCCCGTTGCTCCCGTCGTTGCTCCCGTGGCATCAAACAGCCCCCATACTCCAAGGAGTACAGAGGCCGTTTAGCGCATCAGTATGCTGGTGCCAGAGACGGGATTCGAACCCGTATGAAGTTGCCTTCAGTGGTGTTTAAGACCACAGCGTCTGCCATTCCGCCACTCTGGCGCACCCTCACACCGCTATTATACTACGCACCAGAAGTCCCTGGCAACTTTGGGCGATCGGTAAGTGCAAATAGCAACTCACCCTCACATACCAACTGCCCGCCAACGGTCGCAACCCCACGACCCTTGCCAATCCCACGCCGGATCTTGTCGAACGTGACCTCAAGCCGCAGTGTATCGCCAGGGGTAACCGGCTTACGGAAGCGCACTGCGTCGATCCCGGCGAAAATCCCCAGTTTCTCTTTATATTCTGGTAAACTCAGCGCCGCCACACAGCCTGTCTGCGCGAGCGCTTCAACAATCAGCACACCCGGCATGATTGGGTAATCTGGGAAGTGCCCCTGGAAAAAAGGTTCGTTGATTGAAACCAGCTTTTCAGCAACCGCGCGTTGCCCAGGTTCAAGCTCTAAAATTCGATCAATCAGCAAAAAAGGAAACCGATGCGGGATGATCGCCATGATCTCTTGAATATTCAGCATGACGCATTCCTACTGATAATTTGCCGATAGCATGGCAACTTGCTCCGCACGTTCCTCGTTAAGTTCGCCAAGCAACCCAGCAAAATCGAGCGGCTTGCGACCAAAGGTCACCGAGCCATTTGCGTGTGGCCATAGCTCCTTGGCACGATCCCAGGCTAGTTCAATTCCATTAAAATCCGGGTCGTGTAGATAGATCGCCTCATGCGTTCCATGATCAGAAGCGCCATCGATCGACCAACCACCATCGAGAAGCCGCTTGAGTGCAACGGCCAGATCGCGCCGTTCTGGGTAATTGATAGCAAAATGGTAAAGGCCAGTCGTCCCACGGGCTGGCGGCTGTCCGCCTGAGCTTTCCCATGTGTTGAGGCCAAGATGGTGATGATATCCACCCGCCGATAAGAATGCGGCCTGATTGCCAAAACGCGTAATCAGATCAAAACCCATCAACTCATGATAAAACTGTACCGAACGATCCAGATCGGCTACCTTAAGATGCACATGCCCAATAAAGGCACCTGCCGGGATAGATTCGTGTGTCATGACCAACATGCTCCTTGTGATAGATTCAATACCTATCAATGTTGTGTTTGCGTAACAGTTATTGTAACATATAGCAAGGCTGAAAGAACCAAGAACCGCATGTTGTCGCACCAGAACCACCTCAACTGTTGACGCATGGGTTAGGGCTGTTGTACCTCTTAAACAGGAACAGCAACGGTCAAGCTGATCCGATAGCCATCTGTGATACTTCCTGTAACAGTCGCCAATTGCGAATCGGCCCCATCACCAAAAACATTGTCACTCGCTAGTGTGATCTGCGAAAGATTTGAGGTATTTTGCGAATAGCCATCCGCACTGGCATAGACGGTCTTGCAAACATCTTCGGGGAGCGCAAGTTGTGATGTATGCACAACATTGCTGGCAGCTGTTGCTGTGGCAAGTGAGGAATAGATCTCAAAGTGGATATGCGGCCAGCGGCCAGCATAGCACGCTGGGAAAATGGTTTGAAATCGTACAATGCCTGCGTCATCGCTTGCCTGAACGCCACGCAAATAATCTTCGGCAGTAACGCCATTGCTATAGAGTGAATACAATCCCTCACGGTTACAGTGCCATACATACATCGCATAGCCAGCCAATGGCGCGCAGTTATTATTGATGCCAACCAACGTCAATTCAACTGTTGCAGGAATACCCGCTGCAATATTGCTTGTGCTCAGGCTCGGGCGAATGTCGGAACGGACAATACCCGACCGTTGGAGCACATTCAGTTGCTGGTTTGATGCATTTGAACCATCCGCAGGATATGGTCCGGCGGTCTCTCCAGGTATCGATATGCAGGTGCCGCTGGCAGATGTTTTGCTGGCAGCACTTGAACTAGGCAGCGCGCCTGGTGCATTCGGGCTGGCGCAACCCGCAAGCAGCATGCCAATACCCGTCACTCCCAAACGCAATACTCGGCGGCGTGCTAGTGGGGTGCGCGTCAGCATAGCCAAATCGGCACTCAACCCAAGATCGAACAAATCAGGCTGTGACATAATGGTACTCCTCTTCTCTGTATCTTAATAGTTTGCTTCGATGAACCTCAACATGAAGAGTTTAGATTAAAGCTATAAAGATATTGTTTAGATTGTTTAAGCGCATTATGTGGAATGCCTGCCTGATCGCTAGAGTCCGCCCTGAGCCACACGTTCTTCCGGTATAATCGTGCCATATGCATATCGCAATAAGCGCCAGCTTCTACAACCAACCAAATACTGGCAGCGGCCAATATCTGCATGGCCTGCTCAGCGGACTCTATGCAGTTGCGCCAC
>JANLSE010000141.1:0-2675 GCA_031362265.1 Roseiflexaceae bacterium | reverse complement strand
GCGATTTTTTCTAGTCGTAATGAAGGCAATTCGCCGACCGCGATTGGCGAGCTCCCCGGCAAGCCGTACGGCTTCATGGGTTTTGCCCACTCCTGGAGCTACCTTCACCAGTAGCACCTCGTTTGGTTTGGGCTGCTCAGTATATGCACACATGCGTGCATATAAGATGCGCCCTGCCTGATTGGCATCGACCACCGTGTGCTGCTCTGCACCATCGGGAATCGGTGTCAACTCCAACTCGGGTGTGGTGATCAATTCCATAGGTTGCACTGACCAAGATGGCTTGCTGGTTTGTGTCAGTGGAATGATGAGTGATTGTGTCATCTTCCACCTCGGTGCGCCTGGGGCATTTGGTATCCAGAACCTCCCCACCAGAAGCAGAACACCCCTGGCAAGACCCTTGGGCAACGCCAGCCATTTCTATTCCGTGCGGGAACAAGGCGCGTATCGGGATGGTTCGGGCAGTATGCTGTGTCACCGAGAACCAAGGGCTGAGGAGTGCGTCGTTCGCGCCAATCCGGTGAGTCCTGATCTGCATAATAGTACAACGTTCCAAGTGTACATCCCTTGGATCGCCGAAATGATGACCAACGCCGAGCACATTCCTTGTCACGATACTTGCCACTCTGTCGTGACCATGTGTCCCAAAGCGGTAGCCCTTGCTTCCCAAGCTCTGTAAGCGCCATCCCAATGTTGATCCAAGTAGTATAGTTATCAACACGCTCGAGCGAGAGTGCTGCCAGGGCATGTTGCGCCTTTACCAATTTGAGGGTTTCTTGAGTGGTGAGTTGCTCAAAGGAAGCGGGAATGAGTGGCGTGGGTCGTGGCTGAGATTGCTTGGCGTAATATGTGGCGATGCGCTGCAGCAGATCATCTGCACGCCCAATACAGGTAGGCGTGCCTGGCAAATGTTGACCGGTGATCGTGAAATACTGGTGTGCAGGGTACACTTCAATCTTACCACCATCCATCGGCATCCTAATCGTTTGCGAAAAGGTGCCTCGGACGAATAGCTTCACACCTGTACCGCTTGGGCTAATTTCAGTGTAGCTGGCACACTCATTGACAAGCTGTGCCGCCCATCCAATCAATCGTCCCGTTGGCTCTCGAACATCATCCAAGTCGATGCCTACATAGGGATCGCTTGGTGTTAGAACAAAGCCAAGGCCAGTACCTCCGTAGTACTCCAATGCCGTATGTGCCCGCTGAAACGATGACCAAGTGTTTGGATCGTTCACATATGCTAGCTTTCCGGTATAGGCAGAGAACGGTGGCTTCTTTTGGCCCACCAAACGCCAGAATACCCACTGTTGGTATCCGTGCAGCTCTTCTGGAATATGATCAATAACTGCTTGTTGCATGGTTCTGATGCTCCTATTCGAGAGCATCAAACTGTCGCGAAAGTATGCGGTTGCTGGCCTCTGCGATGCGTTAAACATCGCAGAAACCATTGACACATGGAGCGATTTGATGTATAGTAGGAGGTGCACGGTTCCTACTATATACGCAAACGCTTTTGTGTCAGGTCGCTACTTTTGTGGCAGCCTGATGCTGTTAATGGGCCATAACTATGTCGAGTATGCGGCCCGAAATCATGCTCGACTTCCTCAGTTACTTACTCGACTCAACGCCTTTAGAACTCAGCCCCTGCGCTTGGGCAATCACTGACTGTTCAAGCACTTTCACCACATCCGTATAGCGAACACGCTTGCGCGTCGTTCCTGGGATGAGATGAATTGGTACCACGCCGTTCTTGGCGATCTTATAGGCCGTATTCCGGCAAACGCCAATTACGTTTCCCATCTCGGTGATGGACAACCACTCGCTTCTTGGCAACTCGTACCTCCTGTATGTACTCTGCTCATCGGTTGGGTGTGAGCGCACCAGCAATACCCATATTATAGTACATACTCCTATGGAGTGTCAACTGTTCTTTCCTCAATTTTTGCGGGTATTTACTTGACAATTATTAGTGGTTATGCTATACAAAGCGGAATAACCTATAGTTGAAACAAGTTGTCGAATTATTTTCCCTTGGAAACAGTTGACAACTAATAGCGGTTATGCTATTATCGGTAGGCCGAGTTATGCCCTGATTTGCGTGTTATAGGCGGCTTTTGGGAATTGTTGAAGATGAGGAAGAGTTGTGATCGCGCCACACGGATATTAAGTGCTCAATGACTCCAGAACGATGTATTGGGGCCAAACGAAAGGTTGACGGTGACCGAATCATTTGTTATGCTGATAAGCGAATAGCAAATCAAGCGTCAGGTAGCGGCAAATACAAGCGAGTCGTCTAGTATTTGTCAGACACGCAAGTGTTGGAGGTTATATGATAACGGAAATCGGGGCACTGGTTGGCATTATCAAAACGCTCCTTGATGCTACTAAGACGGGATGGGAGTTATTCGGCGGCTCGAAGAAAGAGGCTGCTGACTCAGTTCAGAAAGCACAGCAACGATTGGCCGGTATTGCTGATCAGTTGTTTCAGAGTGTCGCTCTGTCGAAGATGCTGCCTATCTGGTTGAACGAGCATGCCTCTGTTGATCTCTACACAGATACACTCAGTGACGATGACGTTAAGCTCCTTGACCCTAAGCTAAAACAGCTCATCCACGACTCAATTCATGATCACTTCAGTGCTACGTTTTTTAGGACAAGTTTTGCAGTGTTGC
>JANLSE010000114.1:0-4237 GCA_031362265.1 Roseiflexaceae bacterium | reverse complement strand
CCAGCGTCAGTGCCTGGCCCGCCGCCCAAGCTGCGTCGAAGGCGGCCTCACCCAATGTTCCATGGGTAGAGTCCTGTACGCACTTCAGTAGCGCCGGATCGAGGCGGGGTGTACGGAAAGCGCTGGGGCCGAATGGTATTGCGACGCGTGAATTGTACACCTCGGCAGAGGCACCCCAGAGCCGTGTTGCAACCATGTAATGTTCTGGCGACTCCAGTGCAAGTGCAGTGGCGAGGCCAGTTATGGCCAACGCCAGTGCCGCTTTGTGCTGTGCAGGAGCGACCTGATCCTCCTGAGAATTGACGAAATATGCGCCGTAATGTTTTCGTGCCATTACAAACTGTTCGGTACCAATTGCCACAGCGCCGGAGACAAGCAGCTCCATATCACTCCATATACAGCCAAGTACATGAAGACCTGTGAGGCTCTCGTGAAGATAGGTCTGAGCCGTAGATCCATCTCCACGTGTTAGCGCTAAGTGACAGAGCGCATAGTTCACGAGCGCTACATCTCGCAGGAGGCCGTATTCCTGAGCTAGGGTCAGACACTGCTTCAGCAGCGCCTCTGCTTCTCCATGGTTGCCCTGCTCACGTGCGATCTCGGCCAGTAACAAGAGCAGGTCAGTCTCTGGCCTGCTACCAACCTCTGCCTGTGAAAAACGCTGGCTTTCGATGATTGATATATTGGCCCCTACCGCGTCGCCAGCTTGCCACTGGATATATCCCTTCAGTGTCAGCGACAGTGCACGCCCCATCTGGTCAGGAATCGCATCAAAGATCGTCTGGGCCGCATGATGCAGCTCCAGCGCTTGTTCAAGATAGCCTTCAAGCGCACGAATCCAACTAAGACATCCCAGCGCCCAGGCTGCTCGATCACGACTACCAACCGCCTCTGCGGCGCGCAGGCTCGCCTCCTGATAAACTACAGCACGCTCCATGTTGCGACGCCAATGATGCACGATTCCCAGATGATTGAGCACCTCGCTACAGCTACGCAGGTCTTCGAGTTGCTCATACAGTTCTAGAGATTCCGTAAGGAATTGTTCAGCAACATCCAACTCAGCTACATCTACCGCCTGGCGTCCGGCAGCATTGAGTGCCGCGGCACGCGCTTCGCGCACTTCCTCGTCCCAGGGAAGTGCCAGCGCCCGCTTAATCCAGCGAAATCCTTCGTTGAGCGGGCCACGATTTATCCAGAACAGATACAGCGCAGCCGCTAGTCTGAGTGCGATTGATGCATCCCCATTCGCGGCGACACTCCACGAAAGCGCCGCATGCAAGTTGTCATATTCATTGGCAAGACGCTCATACCATACCTTCGACTCTGACCCGTAGCTATGCGTATAGGCATGTTCTGCGAACTCTGTGAAATACACTGCGTGACAGCGTCGGAGTGTCTGCTCCTCGCCACTGCTCACCAGTAGCTCGCTCGCGTACTCACCGATGGTCTCTAACCGCCGGAAACGTGGCGAGCCATCCGATCCAATTTCCTGATGAACCAGACTGTGATCCACCAGGGTTTGCAGCCCATCGATTACCTCAATCCCTAGGTCGCCAGTGCTGTTGCAGATCGCCTCAGCCGCCTCAAGCGTCCAGCCACCTACAAACACCGCCAGCCGCCAGAACAGGCGTTGCTCGGCAGGTGCCAGCAGTTGGTAGCTCCAATCGATGGTTGCCCGTAAGGCTTGCTGACGCGTTGGGAGGTCACGCGCTCCACCAGTCAACAGGCGCAACCGGTCATTCAACCGCGCCAGTAGCGCTTCCGCACTAAAGAGTTTGACGCGTGCTGCGGCCAACTCAATCGCCAATGGTAAGCCATCCAAGCGGCGGCAGATTTCCGCCACTGCCACACCATTCCCTTCAGTTAGCCCAAACGCAGGTTGAACTGCTCGTGCCCGTTCGACAAACAGTTGAACGGCGGGATAGTGCGCGATTGTGGTGCTCGCCATGGGCGGGTTGGGATGCTGGGATGTGCTGCCAATGAGTGGTGGCACGTCCAGTGGTGGTACGGGATATTCATGCTCACCCGAAAGGCGCAACACCACGCGGCTGGTCACCACCACCGTCAAGGTCGGGGCAGCGCGCAGCAAATCGGCCACAATTGGTGCTGCTCCAAGCAGGTGTTCAAAGTTGTCGAGCAGCAGCATGTGCCTGGGCTGGAGATACTCACGCAACCGTTCCACGAGGGTCGTACCAACCAATTCGCGCACTCCCAGCACTTGGGCAATTGTTGCCACCACCTGATCGGCATCTGTCAGTGGGGCAAGGTCAACAAAGACCACCCCATCGGCATACGAATTGGCCCGTTCGGTGGCAAACTGGAGCGCCAGACGGGTTTTGCCTGTACCTCCTGGGCCAGTCAATGTCACTAGACGCACATTTGGCTGTGCGGCAATCGCATGCAGTTGGGACAAATCGTGTGTACGGCCAATCAGCGTTGTAGTAGGCGCTGGCAGTTGAGTGGCACGCGTCTGTGCTGGCTGTTCAATCTGGATGGCAGGTGGTGCTGTCGTGATCGATGCTGACCCCAAGCGATCAACCGTTCCCTCAGCGCGCGCCGCCTTCAGAAATGCCACCCGTTCACTCTCTGGCAGATTCAAACCATCGGCTAGTAGTGCCGCCAACTGCTTCGAGGGTCGCCGCTCGTCCAACTCAATCTTGCGCACCATGGAGACCGCACAGCCAATCTGCTGCGCCAACTCATCCTGAGTTAGATCAAGCGCTCAGCGGCGTTTACGCACCCACTCGCCGAAGGAGAACGTTTCGGTCATCACATACTCCATCGCCACACGGCGGGTTGTGTCAATTCGTGTGGTAGTTCCTGTGGATGCGATTGTAGCAGAAACATGCACCCGATGCGAGCCAAGATCGAGTGTAATAGTACCAGACGAACAACCGCTTACAACTGAAGGAGAACAACGATGAACCCGTGGACGAACCAACTCAGTGCACAAATTGTGAACCACCTGCAGCGTGAGGGTGTTGAAGTCGTCGAGAGCCCCTTCGAGCGTGAATGGCAAACCGGCCCCGTCAGCCGATTGCTCATCGTCGTATGGCGCACACTCCGCAGCTTGGGCAACCAATCAACCTTGAATAGTGCACCACAGAGGCACAGAGTCCCGTGAGTTGGGAGCTGGCGCAGTCTCTGTGCCTCTGTGGTGAACCAACATCTCTATATCCTGAAACAGAGCGCAGATTACTTTTCCCACCAGGGGATGGGCTTGGATGCTGGCGCCAGAACCTCAAGCTGTGGGCCGCGCAGTCCGGTCAGGACACTCTCACCTGATTCGGCTACCCGTAGCTCAGCATAGCGCGCTGTGGCGTATGTATTGGCCTGACCCTCCTGGAAGAAAAATGATTCAGCACCCAGATACAGCATCCCGCCACGCTTCCGGTATGCGAGCAGCACCTCCTGAGCGGCGCGCGGTGTTTGCAGAGTAACAAGGCGAGCTTTTGATGCAATCTGTGCAGCATCCAATTCTAACGCCAAATACCCATCGCTAGGCAGTGTTTCATCCAGATTGCGGGTAATAGCATAGTTAAGCGCCATATAATCGCCCTGAATGAACGAGCGTGGATCACGCGGTGCCAATTCAAGAAAGATCACCTGTCCATTGGTGATTAGATTCTCTTTTTGCGCGATCAAGCTATTCATGATAAGCAGCACTACCAGCGCAACAGCCCATACGATTCCATAGCGCAGCTTGGTCATTCGGCCACCTCCGGTTTCCATACGAAGCGCACGCAAAGCATGCGCAACGCCAAACAGAACAATCCCGTGCTCAGCAGAATCAGCGATTTCCAGAAGAGTGTCAGCTCCAGATTATAGTAAAACATGATGAAGAAGCCCACCAGAAATGCAATTGCACCTCCCATGAGAATGCGATTACCGCGGCGGAACCCTATGCCAAATACCAGCAGAGTAGCGGTAATACCTGGCGCCTGTAGGGTCGGGGCCAACACGAGGATGGTTCCGATTAGGACACCAGCAACGAGACGCCAGTTGGCTTGCACACCATATCGAGAGAGGATGCCATATTCATAGCCTAGTAGAAGCAGAAGTAACCCAACCGTCGAAACCCGCCAATCGGTTGGCTCTACATACAATCCCGAAACCAGGGAAAATCCAATAGTTCCCAGTAGTACGGTTGGAATTCCATAACCAATTGGCCGAAGAAGATCATCGCGGTTAGCGCTTGCCACAAATGATTCGCATTCCCAAAACACGGCGCTACCAA
>JANLSE010000083.1:0-1866 GCA_031362265.1 Roseiflexaceae bacterium | reverse complement strand
GCGCGCCACGCGCCAATCCAGGAGCATCATCCGCCACAATCACGATTCTTGCCCGTCCGACCACCAAATCACGCGCCACGCGCCAAACGGAACCTTGCGTGAAACCATCAGCATGAGCGCTTCCATCGAGCCGTTAGGCCTACACCACCGCGTTACCGCGTGCGTTCCGCTCGCATGTCGCTTCACGAATCTGGCCATTGCCACTGTTCCTGCTGGCCTCGCTCGTGCATCAGCATCAGCCACCGAGCGCCGAACGCCAGCGCTAAGTTGGCCTGCCGAACCACTTTTATAGAACGCGCCGACACTCTTTCGCCACCACGATTTTGTGACTCGCACCGATTCGGCAGGTCAACTTTAGCGCACTGTTGGACGGCGGATCGACTGACTCAAACTGCCGTGATCACCAAACATGACTCGGTAACCACCCTACTCGATCGCATCCGCACGCCATCGCCCTGCATGAATACTCGACACAATATCCTCCTGAGTAATTGGTTGCTGCGGATAAATACCAGCAATCGCTAACGGCGAACCGCTCGACTGTTCGGGTCGTAACACAAAGCTTTGCCCATCGCGTCGTTGGATACGCACCGCTCCATCCCGCCGTGCCTGCTCTAAAATATCCGCAAAGCGTTGGCGCGCTTCTGAATAGGTATAACTCTTCATGCTGGCTCCTCAACTAACGGGATACCAAGGTCGCTCGCCACGCGTTTCAACCCACGATCAATACTGACAATCGGTGCCGATTGCATGCGGGCACAACTTAAGACATAGGCATCGTAGGCATAGATATTGGCTTGATGCGCAATCGTGAGCGCATCATCGAGCGGTATGGGCAACAAGCGAATCGGGATCGTATGGTACGATTCCAGCGCTTCAATGGCTTCGGAAAGGGTCAGCCGCCGTTGCTTAAACATAGCAGACAACGCATTCCCAATCTCCCACGGAAGCGATTCGGGTGCAACCAACATCGCACCTTGGGTACGAGCAATCAGCGATGACTTAGTTGGTTCGTTCAGCACAACGGCTAACACCGCTGACGTATCAATGACCATAATCGACATCACACACCTACTTGTACAATTGTACTAAAGTAAGTATAGCAGAAGTAGCGCGCATGTGCAAGCACAAACAGGCATCACTAGAATAACATAGCCGTCCAACGCCAGTGCTAAGCTGGCCTGCCGAACACCACCACTAGAATGCACAAACGCCAGCATGCCACCTTGCGTTATAGACTCGCCCTGATTCGGCAGGTCGGCTTGAGTGCATTGTTCGGCGCACCGCCGTTCCTTTTCCCCGTCCTGAAGCGCTGTATCGTCATTCCAACTGCAATCGTTCATTCCGTCTATCGGTGGCCTACGACTGGCGGTGGTAGAATCAATCGGTTTCTTCCGCGTCACGATCACCGTCAGCGTGCCCGCTACGCAAACCACCAACCACTGCTGTTGCCGGTCCGACCACCCAATCCGCTACTCGGTCAATCTGCGACGCCATCCGCTGCCAGCCACGGTTGTTGCCCGTCCGACCATGGAATCGTCTGTTACAAGTCGGCAACTCCTGCACAGAACCATCAATCGCATGCGGCATATACTCCAAGGCTACGTGTGCCACCTTCTGAGTTCTAGATTCACGAATCTGGCCATTGGCACCGATCTCCCCAGCCTCGCTCCTGCACCAGCATCAGCCAGTGAGCGCCGAACGCCGCCCATCAGCGCCGCCAAGGCCCACCCTAAATGATAAACTCGCCCCGATTCCTTGCGCCGCAAGCGGTCGGCTGGATGGGCTTGTTAGACGGCTGCATGTGGATCGCCACCGACCACCACACGCCACCCGACCTTGCGGTTCGCCACGCGGGAGCGGCGG
>JANLSE010000048.1:0-1770 GCA_031362265.1 Roseiflexaceae bacterium | reverse complement strand
CCTTTAAGCGTGATCTGGGCTGGCATTTTCAGAACGGACGCTGACCGCACGTCGAAATTATTCCACATGCTCCGGTTTCGATAGACTAGCCCCGGAAGCATCGTGTCGCTCATCTCAACCAACAGGCAAGAATGGCTCCGCTGGACACCGGATGTAAACGGTGCAATTTCAGCATCGCTAAGCGTCCATCTGCATCGGATCTCGTTTGCGTCCGTAGCTGTTGAACCGTTTGCGATGTCTCCAACTGTGCCCACTGCAAAATTTGTGTCGGCACCCGCACAAGGCACTTTGGCCCACAGCGTGTCAATTGGAACACCGACTTCCCAATCCGCAAAATTCGGCTGCGAACCCCAATTTGCAATCCGGAAGGTAGCCTTTAAACGCCCGGCAGGAATGTTGCCGCCGGATTCATTCTTAGGCCTGGCGTAGATTACGTTTTCCGGTTTCGGGTCTGGACTTAATTTGTACAGAATTTGGCTTGGAGATGGATTCTTGGTAGCGATATTCGATTGCGAGAGAGAAATCGCTTGCGCCGGGCAGGACATATCGGTTGGCCCACTACTGAGGCGGAACGATTCCCATGTTCCTGGTTGAGGGAAAATCGTGTCAAAGGGTGGCGAGGGTTGCTCAGTAATTTCCGCACCTGTGCGTGGCCATACGAACCGGGTTGCTGGAACCCCAGGACTCCCGGCCAGCATTTCGAACCAAAGCTTGAAAGCCCCCGCTGTGATACGGACATCACTAATCGGGATTCGCATTTGAACTGCATAGGAACTCGTTGATAACCAGACTCGAGTTGTTTCGTTTAACCACGTCGGAGACAACATTGCGGAGCCAAGAATTCCAGTCGCTGGCAATCGATACGCTGCTCGATCAATGTAACCCGTGCTTACCGCCTCATCAGGAGACAATGTCGTCAGCGCCGCCTTCACAATTATCGGTTGACCGCCCAATGCGGGCTCGTAACCAACGTAAACGACGTTCGCGGCGGAAGTCGATGCGGGAACCCCGGTATATCGCCAAGACAGGTAGAGATGCGTGCCATCCTGTAGCGCAAGAAAAGAGTGGGTTTCCGCCGTGCCATTTGTATTTGAAATCGATGCCGCCCCTTGCCACCGAGGATCGGTCAGCTTTTGATAATAGACCGGCTGTGCAGGAGTGTTGTCCCACCAATGCGGAGGTTGATAAGCCGGTGGAACACCCAAGCTGGGGGGAATACAAATCTGCGCCTGCGCGCGCGCCACTCCGCACAACATTATCAAGACACTTACGATCAATATCCACGTCAGCCCCGGGCCTGATGCCTCACGTCCCCGTGTACTGCCCATGACAGTTCCATTTTCAATTGCGCTCATGATTTACCTTTCCGTTACTGTGAAAGACCTTGTAGTAAAAGTACAAACACTATGACAAAAGGCTCGCATTCAACGTCGCAACGCGAGCCGCTGACGCTCCTTGTCGTTGTAATGTCAGGACAATTTCGCCGGATCCCGCAGGGTTAGTATCGGGCCATACGGTAAAGTGAAGATTCTTGGCGGCCTTGACTCCGGCGGCCGTAAGTTCGCTCGGGGCAACGACAACTGGCGAAGCCGTTCCGTCTGTAAATTGCCATCTCCATCCCGTGGGTGCGGTAATCGTCAGGTCATAACTCCCTGCTTGCTCGAACGTTCCTGCGAAGACCAATTTGGCGGCTCCACCGGCGGTAATCCGAATTCCCGTCGCGTCCGATGAGCCACGGCCACCAACAGGTCTGATCTCACCTGATGAAAA
>JANLSE010000665.1:0-3198 GCA_031362265.1 Roseiflexaceae bacterium | reverse complement strand
GAAGCCTATGCTGGCCTTTTCTGGCTCGCCGCAACCTGTCTTGTGGCTCGTGATACGCATAAGAACAGCATCACTTTGCCATGGGTACACAATCGCACGAAGATCCGCGATCAAGAAGCCACTGCACACTACCTACCCAACTACGATTTGTCGTTTGTACTCTTAGCCCTTGTGACACTCGCTCTCACCCGCTACTACCCACTCTGGAGCGAAGAATACCTCTTGCCAGCAGGCATTATTGAAGGCCGGAATCCAATTCGTGTAAGCTTTGGCAGCAATGGAATCTGGCAGGATCTACAGCGCGAACAGATTGTTCTGGCAGCACGTGGGCGTATGAACCAGGCTTTACTCGAACCAGTCCAATCCACAGGAGCGCCAATTTTTACCGATATACCCGGAATTGCAGCTCAGGCTGGTGTTCTTTCGCGGATCCAAAGCTTTGAACACCGTATGCTGATCGACCCTGGGCTATGGAATGAGCGTACACTCCTACGCGATCTTGCGGCTGGCAATGTTCCGCTTGTTGTGCTCGATTATCTGGGGAATTGGATGACACCCCAACAAATCGCGATTATCACCAAACGCTATGCTCAGGATGCCTCGATTGGCCTCTATTCAATCTATCGCCCCGTCAATACTGGCCAGCATACGACCCTTGATTTCAGCTTTTCCAATCAACTCCACATGAATGGTTTCTTTCAAACACCAGCACTAACCGGAGCCTCGTATGCGCCAGGCGAAGTTCCAGTATTTACTACTGAATGGCAGCTTACCGACCCCGCCGCCACATGGAGCGGCACACTACCCGATGTTGTGCTGCAACTTGCCAATGCAGATGGGCAGCTACTTCTTGAGGGCACACGTCCCCTTCTCTATGCAGCATTACCACCAAGTGATTGGGATGGTGCAGTTGTCCAACATATGCAGCCATTAGCATTACCAGCCGAACTGCCAGCTGGTATGTACCAGATACTGCTTTCACTGCGTATCAACGGCATTCAGATCAATCCGCCTATTCTTATCACAACTATTCGCGTAGAAGAGGGAGGCGGGCGAATCCTTGGTGAACAAGGGCAGTATGTGCCAGCCACGCTGCTTGCAGAATGGCAGCGCCTTGGTGGCTATGCCGGGCCTGGCGACCCTGTTAGCCCAGCAGTACCATTTGCAAGATTTATTCAACAGTGCTACGCAACCGCATGTTTACGAATGTCCGGCGGCATGATCACTCGGCTACCAGTAGGAGAGCTCACCTGGCTTGGCGAAGCTGGCCTTCCACGCATTCCCAGTGCAACACCTGATGGCCAGATCAGTGTTGCATTCCAGGCATTCTATGAGCAACAGGGCGGTGAAGCGCTACTTGGGCCTGCGATAGGTGGCGAAATGAAACGCTTCGACAAAATCGTTCAATACACACGTTACGCTCGCCTTGAACGACCACTGATCGGCGATGGAGCAACTCTTGGGCGTGTCGGTGAGGATGTGCTCCGATTGCCAGGTGGCACTGCATACCGCTGGCCGTGACGGCTCCCAAGGCCAAGGCACCTGGGCTTCAGAGCGTGCCGCCCCACGCTCATGCTCCGAGGAGCATTGGGTGGTGTGTCGCCTTGATGTACTTGCCAGTGCAGACTCTCAGGTTGGCATCTTCCGCCTCACCAGTACGCGACGTGACTTTGAGTCTTTTACCCGGCTGAAGGTTTCCAGCCGGAACGCCCAAAACTCAGTTGGAAAGGTGCTAGGCACGAATGCCTATGCAACCAGTATACCAGAAAATATGTTCTATTTCAAGCGGTTTGGCTCATTAGGAGGCCATATATGAAGGAAATGTCAGATGCGTTATCAACGGCTAAAGCGGCTAAAGCCAGTGAAGCCCTTATACCAACTCGCGTTCTCGTGCATACCCGCACCACCACTGCCCAAACGCTACATCTCCGTGTCTCTGTGGTTTCATATCTGTTTGGACGCAGCTTAGTATTAATTACCTATTTTGATTGGAGTCGATATGAATGCAATCACTCTCTATAACGAGATCTGGAGCAACACAAGTGAATTGGAAGCGTATTGTGGCCAGAGCCTGAATCCACGTGGCGCCGATATGTTATACGACCATTTTGCCGCGTGTAACCCAAATGTGCAAAGCCAGATTATCGATATTGGTTGCCGCGATGCAGTGTATGCGATTGAATTGGCCAAACGCTTTGGATCTCGGGTGATCGGTATCGACCCTGCACCAATTCATATTGAACATGCCCGCGCAGCTATTGCTGAAGCAGGGCTCACGGAGCGCGTTCAGGCAATCCAAGCTGGTATTGAGGCAATCCCCGCCGATGATGCAGCATTCGATCTGATTTGGTGTCGCGATGTGCTCAATCATGTCGATCTGCAGCGTGGCCTCCGCGAGTGTGCGCGTGTGCTCAAACCAGGCGGCCGTATGCTTGTGTATCAAACATTTGCAACCGACACACTTGAGGAGCGTGAGGCTGCCAGAATCTATACAGCCATGGCGATTGTTCCACAAAACATGCAGGAGAGTTTCTTTCAATCAACCGCAAATGCCGCTGGCCTTAGCATAACAACCCGCGATGTGGTATCAAGCGAATGGCGCGAACGCTGGGCCGAGGAAGGCAGTACAGCACTCCTGGATAACCTGCTGTGGGTTGCACGGATGCGGCGTAGCGAAACCGAACTGGTCGCACGTGTAGGGCGGGAACGCTATGAGGCAACCTACACTGGCTGCCTGTGGGGCATCTATCAAATGCTCGGAAAACTACAGCCCACAATCTATCTGCTCGTAAAAGATTGACTGGCCGAAGGTTGGCGAATGAAGGATTCACTGGCAAAGGGTTGATCCGTGTGGTATAGTGGCGACGGTCGCGATTGGGCCAATAGCGATAGACAATCAAAGGAATCTTGGATGCGCCAACTTCGTACACATGCTCAGCTATTCTACCTTGCGATTGGTTTTGGGCTCATCATGGCAATGATTATCCGCGCACCGGTGCTGCCCGTCACCTATGCGCAGGATTACCCGGCTCTGACTTCAACCGCACTAGCGCTCACTGCTATTGCGGCCAATACACCGACACCAACACCGACGACTGTTCCCACAGTTGTTGGCGAACCAACACCTACGCTCGTAGTGTTGCCAACGTTCGAGCCCAACCCAACGCTCACACCGGTTCCACAGGCGCCACTGCCTCC
>JANLSE010000655.1:0-3953 GCA_031362265.1 Roseiflexaceae bacterium | reverse complement strand
TCAACAGTGGGTGAATTTGCCAGAGTAGCAAGAGGAAGAACCCGATCATGGCCAAACAACCAGAGTTTCGCAAGTATATTCCGCTAGATGAATGGTTTCGCGATCAGCCAGCCAGCGCACAGACGATCGAGTTAACCTTTGATCAGGTTGAGGCGATTCTCGGTAGCCTCTGCCGAAATCAGCAACTAAGCTAGCCACCTGGTGGACCAATTTCCATCCCAAGATCCAAAGCCATCGCACCGCCTGGCTGAATCATGGCTGGCAGGTAGTTGAATGTGATCAGCAGGCCAGGTGGGTTCGATTTGCCCGAGCCTGACCCCGGAGCGCGCTGCGCGTGCCTAATTTGAAGCGGCAACACGCCCAGTGTATGGTTGCCAATGGTACGACTCACTCGATCTTTCCGGTAGCAATTAGCCGAAGAGGGTGTTCACTCAGCTAAGCCATGACCACCAAGCGGCGTGGTCACAAACCGTTCGCCAAAGCCGGCCATGAGTGGCCGGCCGCGCGCAATTGCCTGCTGCACCATTAGGAGCGTCAGCGATGCAGCGTGGCTTTCTTGGCTATCCCACACCTCAGTGATCCACAGCGCGTTCTCGTCGCCAGAATCATGTGCGATCACATAGCTTCGGCATCCTGGCATGTTTGTCGTGCCTTCCAATAAGATAGCAGCCAACGCATCGCGCTGGCCAGGAACGGCAACCAGCTTACCGATTAAGCCATACATCGTTTGTGCTCCTTACGATCATTGCGATCATGGTGTCACCAAGCAGATGATAATAGCATAACATTGGCGTGTAGGATCTTAGCTACGGGCGTAGCTAAGATCCGCTCATTACTCCCGCGGCGATGACAGGTAACAAAAAGCCCCCATCCCCCGAGAAGCACAGAGACGAGCTTCACACTCGTATGAAGTTGCCATTAGTGGAACGGCAGACCCATGCCTGGCCCACACATTTCGCGGCCTGATGGGGTATGGCTATGTGGGATCTGCAGCCGTGTAGATGCCACCGCTCTGGCTGTGGCCGCTGCTGGGATACGACGCGATCAACGTCGGCTGTGGGAATACTTGCTACATGGCAAACGCTGCAAGTCGTTCACGCAAGAGCGAGTTCAGTCGTTCACTATCGACATCGAGCAGAATATCAATCTCTGGCACCGTTGAATCGCGTGTCACCGGTCGTACATCGACGGCAGTCATACCAGATGAACGCCCTTCGGTTTCGACATAGCAGGGCAACCGACGCACGGAATAGAGCTCGGGTGCAATCAGATACCCGATGGTATGCATATCTGGCAAGAGTATTTCATAGCCATGTTTGGCTTCTTGTTCGCGCAAAAAGGAGAGTAACTGGCCAACAAAATGGGCAACCGGGTTATTAATAGCCTGAATGCGCTGAAGGTCGTCCTGCATCACTGGGAAGCGGAGGGTAACATCCCAACTTGCCATGACGACCGGCCAACCCGCTTCAAACACAATCTGTGCAGCGTGCGGATCGTTATAGATATTGGCCTCAGCAACTGCGCTGGCATTGCCACCAACAAATGCTGCTCCACCCATCAATACGACGGCGCGAACCTTGTTCACGATTGCTGGGTGTAAGCGCGCTGCTAACGCAATATTGGTCAGCGGGCCAATGGGAACTAACGTTACCTCGCCGGGGTGCGCGAGTATCATGTCAATAATGAAATTGGCGGCCAATTGCTCGATTGGCTTGCTTGCCGGCACCGGCAAGTGAGCACTCAGATTCGCCAAGCCATCTGCGCCATGCATGTGCGAAGCCCCAAAACGAGGTGCGCGAACCAACGGGCGAGAAGCACCCGCCGCTACCGCAATATCCTTCCGCCCAGCAACTTCGAGAATCTGTAACGCATTAATAGTCGAACGGTCTACCCCACCATTACCGAAGACGGTTGTTACCCCCAAAACCTCAAGTTCTGGCGATTGCAACGCCAACAAAATCGCCACCGCATCATCAAGACCAGGGTCGCTATCAATAATAATCTTTTGAGTCATTGCTTCTCCTTAGATGAAGTGAGTAATAGACGTCTAGCCCATTATAAAATGGGCATCCGGATGCGTGTTGACACGATCTCATGTGTCGTCTACCATGCAAAACAAGCGGATGATAATCTCGTCCGTGGGCATACTATCCTCCTGTGATGTGTTTTGTGCAATCTACATCCTAGAGGACGGTTGTGCGTTTTGCAAATGCCGTTGATCGCCGAGTCAACTAGCACCATTGGTTTTCTAAGGAGCAAGGAACTATGTCGACCATCGATTTTGAGACTAAACTGTTTCGAATCAACTCTTGGACCATTCTCAAACTACCTGAGAGTGCCTCCGCGAAGCTTCCGTCAAGAGGTATGACAATGGTTTCCGGGACGATCAATGGCGTTCCATTTAAAGCCTTGCTCGAACCAGATGGAAGGTATGCACCAGGGCAAGAACCGAGCCACTGGTTTACACCTGACAAAACGTTGCTTGATGACGCTTCCGCAAAAGCAGGCGATATGGTACACGTTTCGCTTGAACCGACCAAAGAATGGATAGAACCGGAAATCCCTGAAGATGTAAAAACCGCTTTGGCAACCTCCCCCAAGGCCGAGGGTGTATGGAAGGAAATTACCCCGCTTGCGCGTTGGGATTGGATTCGCTGGATACGCGCTGTCAAAACACCGGAGACCCGCCAAAAGCATATCGAGGTTGCGCTTGATAAGCTCAACAAAGGCATGAGACGCCCCTGCTGTTTTAACCGTAATCTCTGTAGTGAACCGTATGTATCACATAATTGGGTACTTCTCGAGCCAAAGCAATCGACGGAGAAGCTGGCATAACCAATAGTGAGATCTACCCGATTATAACTGCCTGTGAATTAAAGCTAGCCTTCACAACTTGCTCTACTCCTGTCTCTGGCTGACATCGAACCATAAAGTCATAAATACGCGTTTCACCCATCCATTTCCACTCTATTGGGCGCACGGTTAGCTTTATAGCTACATTCTCGCCTGGCCCTAGAAAGATACGCTCTTCATTAAAGATGTACTCCAGAGCAGCTTCGGCGTCCTCTACAATCAGCTTATAGGATTGCCCAGTGTTGCCTCTATTTGTGATACGTATCGTATAGTTTCCTTCCCAGCGTCCTCGTGCTCTCTTTGGCTTAATCTCAAGCTCACTTTCAAAAAAAGGTAGGACGATCCACCGTGAAAACGCTGGACTGCTATCGCCCGGATCGTTATTCGATTTGACAGATAGCATTACAGAGTATTTGCCGACTCGGCTTTCTGGCGCTTTGGGAATTGCTATGGATAGCTGTATGTGTTCCAATTGTCCTGGCAGTAGCTGAATACGTTGTTGTGGTGTTGTGACCCAAGAATCAGGTACTCCTTGAACTTCTATATATGGCCACTGAACAATAGTTGATATGTTCATGATGCCTAGAGTTAGTGTATTGGGTTGTCCTGGTTCTATTTGTAGTATATCGCTAACTAACAGAACAGAAAATCTAGCCTCTAGCGTAGAAGGTTCAGTTCCATAAAGCTCTACAACGTGTGCAAGTTCTTTCTGAACTTCTCTATCTTCAGGAAAGTCTTGTAATAATTTCTTTAGAATATCACGTGCCTCTGAAAGGTATTTGGCTTGATACTTCCAACGTGCCCTTTCAATCGCCATATCTCGCCACTCGCGGCTTCGTTCCCTTTCTCTCACTTGTGCGAGTTTTTCCTGCGCTTCTCTATCTTCAGGAAAGTCTTGCAATATTCTCTCTAGCATATCACGTGCAAGTATAAGATCATTGGCTTGGTCCGCCATAACATAGGGCAATCGCATCTTAAACCTGGAGCACCTTGAGTAAATAGGCGGGATCTAAGGCGGCGCGAAAGCGTTTGGTCTTGATGCTGCCCTTACTTGGCTCGTGGCGCAACATGTTGAGGGCGATATGCCGCAAGACCGAGAA
>JANLSE010000633.1:0-4154 GCA_031362265.1 Roseiflexaceae bacterium | reverse complement strand
CTCGCAGACCATTCTGCATCATGATCACGAGGACAGGAATAAGTAATAGCCCATAGAACGCGACCGACGCAAAGAGCGCCTGACGAGTTTTGAACATCAGGAAGGCCATGAAGTAGACCATTGGAAGCCATTGCGGAAACGTTATAAGCATCTGCCTAGAGCTCACCACTGTACTCTCGAAGATAATCGCCCAGAACCGTACTACCATGAATAGTGCTACAAAAACGAAACCAAGCCGCTCAATAGCTCGCAAATATCGCGGATTGCGCGAAACTACCACCGCTGCACTAATTGTGGCTATGGCTATGATTGGGTGACCAATACGTTGAAATTGAGTTACTGTCCCCTGAACATAATCCAAAATATACACAATTACTAATGCACACATCCCAATTGGAAAGGCGATAGTGTAAACACGCAGCCGCAATGCATCAAGTGCTAGATCGCCTTTGTGCTGTAAACGTATTGCCAAGTTGCTCAATAATCGAACCATTCACCACCAATGTTGATGCAGAAAGCGCTCGTGCTTAAACTTCAATCACAAAACGAGTCTAACATACTGCCATATACCAATCATTTCCATTCATTTCTATGATTAGCTTTTAATCAACCAGACCAACAGGAACTAAAGCAATGTATCTTCAACACATGCATATTAATGGTCGCGATATTACCTGGGAAGTTGATCGCATGGCAATCGGAACAATCCTGCCCTGGGCACAACGTAACCCAGATGTTCTCACCGAAGATCTCACAGGTATGGCAAGTTACTTCCCTCACTGGCTCTTGCTCGGGACACATCAAGGGCGGGTGGTTCATTGCACCCGCTGCAACGTTGCTGTTGTCCCAACCAGGGGCGCATTACGCTGCCCTATCTGCAGCGCAGATCACACAGGCGATGGATTACTATGGGCTGGACACCTGCCAGCACTTGCCCGAACAGAGCCAGAGTTTGCCCACCGACGTCAGGCACTTCAAACAAGTGGATGGAATGAAATCACAGCTAACGGCCAAGATATTCTGCTTATCCCACTCAGTGCGGCCTATCCCACCGAATGGCCACATATTCAACCGGTGATTCGCTATGCAGGGCGCTGGCTTGATACCGTTGGGTTACCGCGCGCCTCCGCCAGCCATCATCTGATTGGCAATGGCCAGGCCTGTATCTATGGTTATAACGAATGGCAGGCCCAACCCATGCACAGCGTGCTGCAACAACGCATGGTTAACCATGCTGCGAGTTTGCTCAAAATCATGGCAGGTATGCCACCCCATGCTGCATTCATTGGGAAAGCCCATGGAGGTATGAACGATGAGCGCTGAACACTTTGCACGCATCCGCCCAATTGTGGGAAACTCACTTGCTTCCATGCGCATTACCGTTTTGGGTGTCGCGCAAGCAGCAGCCTTGATTGAATATCTTGCAGCCAGTGGATTGGCGCAATGGATCTGGCAATACCACGCATGTGAGCCAATCGATCACCGCATGATCATGCAACTTGAGCAACGCATCCTGGATCGTCATGGTGCCGCGCTGGGGCTGAATGTACAACACATTATTGAACCACACGAGGTACCACTATCCAGCGACCTCATTTTGGCCTGTGGTGATCCAACTCAATTATGCTTGGCAGTTACTATCGCCGAGCAGCGGGAGCTTCCAGCGTTGCTATGCGTTCAACTGGGAACACAGACACGTGCAATGGTGGTTCTGCCTGGTGATGACATTCGCCAAGCTCACGATTGGATTAATCAATTGGCAGTCGTATCCGCCATTATCCCTGAGGCATGTTATACATCGAACTCGGCTAGTAATGTCGAGAGCGATTGGAATACAATCTGCACGGCCCCACTCTTGGCTGGCATCGCACGCGCGATCCTGTTACGTGCAACGCCATTTGCCCGCAGCGATATTGCCCAGTTGTGGACGCAGGGTCGCCGCATCGTGCAGATCGCTGGCCAACATCCCTTTGATCTAGAATGGCTTGCTACACAACCCAAACTGCCAAGCGCATCCGATCACTTTCACACACCGTACACGCGGCGCGGCGCACTGCTGATTGTGGGGCTTGGCAGTATCGGGAGTGTAGCTGCTGCCTTACTGGCGCCCTATGCTACACAACTCATCCTTATCGATCCGGATCGTGTTGATGCGGTAAACCCAGCCCGCCAGCACTATACCTTAGCCGATATTGGAAACGCCAAGGCACTGGCTCTCGCCACAACATTGGCTGCGGATTGCCCAATAACAACCCCGCTATTGGCAAAGCTAGAGCAGGAAGAGCAGATTGACGCACTCATTGCAACTCACCAGATAGCTGCCGCACTGATTGCTACAGGAACTCAGACGGATTTTGCTATCGCACGCGCGCTACGCAGGCATGGTATTCCACATGTTGTCGCGCGCTGCTACCCACGGGCCCGTTATTGGGAAGCGATCATCATTGACGGGAAGTGCGGCCCAGCCTTTGAAGCAATCCGTGGCCATGTTCAGGTTGGCCCATCGGCAACGCCAACCCCAGAACAGATTGCAGCCTACAGCGAGAGCGGTGTACTAGATGCCGAACCCGCTACACTGATCGAATCTGGTTGGGCCGCTGCCTGGGCTGCACGCCTCGTGCACCAATTGGCTACACCCCACGGTCTGCGTGAGCGTTGGATGCTAGAACTGCTGGCAGCAGAACATACCTGCCTGATTGGTGGAGCCTGGGTAGATCAAACCGCCAACGGGCCAGCCTATGCAATTGATCTCCCAGGACGCATCTGGGCATGGGGAAGGGCGAGCGTTGGAGCGCAAAGCGCAAAGCGCAGAGCGTAGAGCGTAGAGCATTGAAGCATTGAAGCGATGGAATGCAGGAGCGCAGCGCGTAGAGCGCAGGAGCCGGGTACCAGACCGGGGTGCCAGACCCAAAGGGTGCCCCGGCTTGGTGCCTCGGTGTAGCATATGAGTTGGAATATAACACCTCAATCTGCTCACATGCTCCAATGCTTCAATGCTTCGCCCAGAGGGCACCCGGCTTCAATGCTTCAATGCCTCTGGTCGTCCGTGTCTCCGTGTCTCCGTGTCACTTTGTCGCAGTACGCATTGCACCCAGTTCTGCCATAATCGCAACGCCAGTTTTGATCCCTTTATAGAAGCGCTCAACCTCAAGATTCTCATTCGGCGCATGGTTTGCTTCATCTGCATTGGCATATGGGATGACAAACGCTGGGACTCCCAGAATCTTGGTAAATACATAATCTGGTAGGCTGCCACCAAGTGCAGGTACAACCAATGGTTCCTCGGCTTGCCCAGCACGTACGCCTGCAAGAAGCGGCAGCGCAAAGGGCGAATCGAGCGGGGTCTTTGAGGGATCCATTCCATCAAGCGAAACAAACTCAACTCCAGGTGCATGCCGTGCAACATGGGCCTGCACCTTAGTTGCAATCTCTTCGACGGTTTGATCGCCAACAAGGCGCATATCACATTTCACAAACGCCTCATGCGGCAGTACTGTCTTTGAGCCAGGGCCGCCATAGCCGCCATGAAACCCATTAATTGTGAAGGTTGGCCAGAGCGCCAGGCGCTCACTATACCCACGGCCAGCTGGCGCATCGAATTGCGTCAAACCCAATTCCCGTAGTACGCGATCCTCATCAACGGGCAGAGCCGCAAGCGCAGCTAACTCAAGTGGGCTGGGAGCTGTGACCTTCTCATAAAAGCCATCGATTGTTATCTCGCCCTGGGCGTTTTTCATGGTGCCAAGGAGATGAATGAGCGTCCAGATTGGGTTAGGTGCAACGCCGCCAAAATTCCCTGAATGGAGATCGCGGTTTGCGCCACGCGCACACAGTTCAAATGAATATACTCCGCGCACGCCAAACATAACACACGACCGACCGCTCTCATGGACAGGTCCATCGGCAGTAATCACCAAATCGGCTTGCAGCAATTCACGATGGTTACGAACAAAATCTGGCATGTTTGGGCTGCCAACTTCCTCTTCGCCTTCGAGTAATACAATCACATTACATGGCAACTTCGCTCGGCATGCCAGGGTTGCTTCAATCGCCAGTAGTTGGGCAAAATGTTGGCCTTTGTTATCGCCAACGCCACGCCCATAGATCCGGCCATTGCGCACTTCCGGCTCAAATGGCGGCGAAACCCAGGCATC
>JANLSE010000629.1:0-2542 GCA_031362265.1 Roseiflexaceae bacterium | reverse complement strand
GGCTTTGCCGCTCAAAACACAGAGAAACATGAGGATTGGGGCGCCGCTCCAGGGCGCAGTAGGGCAGTTCTTAGTTCGGGAAGCGAATGTTGTTACCACAGAAGCTCTGCGGATATTTGAACTGCTCGAAGACCGTGCTCTTACTGGCAGAGATCTCCTGGCGAATAAACCCTGCGCCTGGGCCTGTTTGAACAAGCCCGTATGGATTTGTGTAATAAACGGTAGGTTTGCCAGCATTGTTCCAATAATTCGGGCCACCATAGGATTCACGCCGGCAGCCAAGGTATTCGGCATTGGGGCCTTGTGGATCAATACCACTCCCAGCGCGGCGGTAATCCTGTGTAAAGATCAGGCGGGTGTCATCAGCAGGATCGCGAGTTGTGATTGGATCAAAGGCTGCGACAGCGCCACTAAGATAGTTACGGACTTCCAGAGCGCCACGGAAGGGGTCGCTTGGATGAATAATACTGAAGTTGAAGGTCCAGATCTCGTATGCATCATTGCATCCAACGGTTGAGAAATCGCGGCCATTCTGGCGTGGATTTTGGCATGTGGAGCCACGATTCGTGCCGGTATCAGCCATTCCATAGATATGGGATTGTCGGCTACTGCCATCACGAGCAACGTAATCATATTCCAAAGAATGGAATTGTGCCGCATATCGACCAATGCGTGAGGTTCCCATATGGAAAATGATACGATAATCACCATTCATAACAAGACCATTATCTGAAGCTTGGCCGGCGTTGAGAATGAAGACCTTAAATGCCTCGTGCGGTTCACTGAATCCAGCCAATTTACCGGCATACCCAAAGGCAGGAAGGGTATTATCGGCCTTGGATGTACGTGGATCCGCGCCATGCTCATGGCCAAACCAGCACTTATACTGGGGATCAACGGGCAGATGCCATGTGCGATAGGGTGCGCCATCTGGGCCAGTTACCATATACTGATCATGGACCCAATCTGGGCATTTCTGGCCAGCAACTGGCTGCACATTACCAGGCGCCTGTGTAGGGATCGCTGTCGATGCAGGTGCAGTTGTCGGCGCAGGTGCAGTTGTCGGCGCGGGTACAGTTGTCGGCGCGGGTGCAGTTGTCGGCGCCGGGATTGCGGTTGGTTGTGTGCCAACCACTGTTGGTGCCAGACATTCTATGGTAGATTCGGTTCCGCGAACGCGGCCCGTTAAGCTGGTACCACAGGATACTGTCAACTGATCGCCAGGCGCAAGAGCAAATATTTGCTGTGCGGCCCATGTTGCAAGGGGCATACCAATGACTGCCACAAGGATAATCGTTAGTATAACCCCAATTCTTCGGGGATTGCGGGCGTTCCGTGTCATGTTTGTTATTCTCCTTACCATTTATTAACAATTGGCACCATTAACACCATACCACGCTAGAACATTCGTCAACATGACGCAATGCTCACACCACAAATACCGTAAACTTCTGCTATAATGCTCTGTGTTGATACAAATGAACGCCCCCTGGGTATGGGGGTATGTGGATCAAAGGAACGAGCAACATGGCAACGGAAACCTCAATTGTGATGTATGGAACCCCTTGGTGTGGTGATTGCCGGCGGGCGCGGAAGGTATTCGAGCAGACCCAAACGCCCTTCGACTATGTAGATATCGAGCAGGATGATGAGGCGCGCGCGTATGTTGAGCAGGTCAACAATGGAAACCAGAGTGTGCCGACGATTATTTTCCCGGATGGGTCGGTACTTGTCGAGCCTTCCTCGGCGGCATTGATAGCTAAGATCGAGGTTATGCGGGCATAAGAGCGCTGTAGCGCCAAACACAGGCTATTCTGGCTGAAGAAAGAGGGGAGGATGATTACATCATTCACCCTCTTCTTTCATGCTACGAATAATCACAGAATACTATTAACCTCAATAATCTGTTCGCGATCTGGGCCAACGGAGATAATGCCGAGGCGAGCACCGATCAATTCACAGAGGCGAGCGACATAATTGCGCGCTTCAACCGGCAGATTTGCAAAGGTGCGAATGCCTGTAGTTGGAGTAACCCAGCCAGGAAGTTCCTCATAGATTGGTTCGATTTGCTCAACGATCGTTGGATTTGCCGGTGGATAGTCGATCGCCGTGTCGTTTCGTTTATAACCAACACAGACCTTAATCTTTGGAATGGTATCCAGGACATCAAGCTTTGTAAGCGCAATCGTGTCGATCCCATTGATTTGCGCGGCATAGCGTGCAAGTACGGCATCAAACCAGCCAACACGCCGTAAGCGCCCAGTTGTTGTACCAACCTCAGCCCATGGCGTACCCAACTGGCGAAGCACATCGGCCTCAGGCCCATCTAGTTCGGTCGGAAACGGCCCACTACCAACGCGTGTAGCATACGCCTTGAACACCCCAAGCACAGTGGTGATATGTGTAGGGGCGATTCCAGATCCCTGGCAAGCACCAGCTGTTCCAGGTGGCGACGAGGTGACATATGGATACGTGCCATGATCGATATCTAGTAATGATCCCTGAGCGCCTTCCAGGAGAATAGGCAGATTCTTGGCAAGTG
>JANLSE010000614.1:0-7979 GCA_031362265.1 Roseiflexaceae bacterium | reverse complement strand
GCAACATCAAACTGCTCGGTGAACTGGTTGAAGACACGGTATTCTCCAGTTGCAGCTGGGTTTAAGATCGCTAATTCAACACAGGCCAGTGTATCACGAATATCCAGGAAACCACGTGTCTGGCCGCCTTTGCCATAGACTGTCAATGGCACTCCAGCCACGGCTTGTACCAGGAAACGGTTCAGCGCAGTACCAAATACGCCATCGTAATCAAAACGTGTACAGAGCCGTTCATCGAGTTCGGTTTCTGAGGTTGCAACACCATATACAACACCCTGGTTGAGATCGGTTGCTCGCAAACCCCAGATACGGCAAGCTAACGCAATATTGGTGCTATCGTGAACCTTGGTCGCATGGTACCACGAACCGGGCTGCTTGGGGTATGGCAGGGTATCAGTACGCCCTTTGTGCGTAATCGTGATGAAGCCTTCTTCGATATCGATATTTGGTGTGCCATATTCACCCATGGTTCCAAGCTTCACCAAATGACACGCCGGGGCATGTTCAGCAATTGCGTAGAGCAGATTTAGGTTGCCAATCACATTATTCTGCTGCGTATAAACAGCATGACGCCTATCGATCATGGAATAGGGTGCGCTGCGTTGTTCACCAAAATGAACAACGGCCTCTGGTTGAAAATCATGGATAACTGGTTCAAGGAAACTATAATCGCAGAGATCGCCAACAAAACTCTGAATCTGTTTACCCGTGATTTGATGCCATGCGGCAATGCGCTCTTGCAATGATCGAATTGGGGTCAAACTATGTGCACCAAGCTCATGATCATAGCCACGGCGCGCAAAATTGTCGAAAACAGCGAGATCGTGGCCACGCTGCGAGAGGTGCAGTGCGGTTGGCCAACCCAGATAACCATCGCCACCAAGCACAAGGATACGCATGCAGAAAGCTCCTTACAAACGATGACAATCGGCTTCGATGCAATAGTATACCAAAAGAAGTGCTGGCTCTAGCAGGCCATCTCAGTTATGCAAGCTGCGATGCATGTGCAAAGCGGCTTAAGCGAAAGCGCTCAATCGAATGGCTGGTCGTACCTGATTCAACCAGATCGGCTAGGATTGAGCCAATCAGTACACCGAATTTGAACCCATGGCCAGAACAGGGCGAGCCGATCACAATCTGAGGGTGGCTCGGATGCAGATCGACAATGAACTCATGGTCGGGCGTACTTGTGTAACGACATGTCTGTGTCAGCAGGGTTTCGCCAGCTGCTTGTGGCAGCCAGCGTGTGATGTGGGCTTGCAGCGCTGCATATCGTTCTGGATCAACACTACGATCTGTATCCTCTGGCTGGATCTGTGCGCCATCATTATGGAATGCAATTTTGACACCTGGCAACCCAAAGGAGGGGAACCCATAAACAGATGGCCCGGTCTGCATATGCTGAATGAAAATCGGGCAGCGGCCAGGCACAAACAGGGCAAGATCATGCGGCGCGAAAAACGCAAATTGCTCCTTTGTCACCGTGAGTGGCAGATCTAATCCGATTTGCTGAAGCAGTGGGCGTGCCCAAGAGCCAGCAGTAACGACCAGCCGATCCGCCCGGTAGGTGGCATTCGCCGTACGCACTTCAACACCTATAGCGAGTGGTTGAATATGCTGTGCTGGCTCATGTTCGTATACGACTGCATTACGCACGCGAGCAGCACCAATCATTGTGAGCACACATTTGCTTGCATCAAGAATGCCGCTATCCGCCTGGTAGAATCCAACTGCTTGCTCAGAAACCGCAAATTGTGGAAAGCGCTGCCGGATTGCGACAGAATCAAGCGACTCGAAGGGGACACCAGTCGCAATCAGATTTGCGCGCGTGTCGTGAATCGATTGTGTAACTGGCTCAGCAAAATCAATACCCCCAGTTTGCAACAAGAGATCCTCACCGGTGTCTGCCTCAAGCTCACGCCAAAGCGGCAGTGCCGCACGCGCCAGTTCCACATATTCGGGGAGATCATAGACTAACCGAAAAATACGTGAATGCCCATGCGAACTACCGCGTTCATGCCCAGTAGCAAACTGCTCAAGGAGCACAACGCGATGACCACGCTTTGCGAGGTGATAGGCAGTTGCACTCCCCATCACCCCCGCACCGATCACAATCACATCATAAGAGGCCATAGCTTGCTCCAAGCACAACGCATAGCGCATTATACTATTCTTGCGTTCTTTCCTGCGCTCCTGCGTTCTGCGCTCCTGCGTTCCTAGAGATATCCCTTTTGCCAATCTGCATCCTGGGCGACGAGCGATACCATGATCAGAGTCTTGGTCAAATTAAGCAGATCACTCATGGATGAGAGCGGTGGTTTCTCGAAGTGTGAGTACGCATTTGGGTAGCCAACGATCGAAATATTTGGCGTCCACTGCATCAATGAAATATCGTCGCTACGCCCAACATAACCAGGATGTTCAAATAAACTGACGCCATGTGGCTTCAACCAGGCAGCCAACTCGCGCTTGAAGCCCAGCAATTGAGGCGGTGTCACACCACCACGGGTTCCGCTTGAGAACCCAGCGAACGATGCACCATTGCCAATAGTGGTGGTTTCCCCACGCTTCAATTGTTCTTCCTGGCTATGCCCATCGATCACAATCGCATAATTAGGATGCTCACCGAGTGGCGTACGATGTAATAGCCGGTTTGCTGCGCGAGAAAACCCCTGATTGCCCTTATCGACAGGCCCCTCTTCTTCATCATTCAGCATCATCAGTGCATTCACATCATAGTGCGAGAGCACCTGCGCCGCAAGTAGCAATGCAGTTGAGCCCGCCTCATTGTCGAGAAACCCAGTGACACTATTGGACTCACGATCCCAATGTGCAGCCAAGTGGTGGACAACCCGTGTACTCAGCGGCAAATCATCACGATCACACTCAAAACGCACGCTTCCGTTCTCCGATGAGATCATAACGCCTTCAGCAAGGCGCTCAAGCGGGCCTGTTCCACGCGGCGCACCAAGCGCCATCGCAGCACGCCGCCCTGAGGTTGCGCGATGTGAACAGAAGGGTGTCACCGGATACCCGCTCCCATCCCAACTGCCAGTTAAGTAGCTACAGACATCGGCATGTGCAGAAAGCCAGAGGGCTGGCTGGCCCGCGCCAACTTTCACAGTAATTGATCCCGAGCGGCGCGCGTTTTTGTCCAGTGTGATCCGATCCAGATTGCCGACCCCAGCTGCAAGAATCTGCTCAACAAGTGGCCCCTGTACCCGGCTAACCGTGAGTGTCGGCGAATAGTTGTCGGAAAGCTGCTGAAAGATGTTGAAATAGGCTTCGCCAGTAACGATCCGATCAAGAGTCTCAAAAATCGCTGGATAGCGATCGAGTAACTGGTCAAACCGATAATCCTGCATGCTCATAGGGCCTCTTTCTATCTAAGTAATCGATTACGTGGTTACGTAATCGATTACGCGAAACACAACGCAATAAGAATACAATCGTAGAGCTAACATTGCGGGAAGCGGGTACGATCATGGGTCGGAATGGAAGTGTTTGTGCATGACCGACATGATTGTGTCGATGGTTGCCATTGTTACACGGGTCGGGCTGATTTGCGGGTCAATGATGGTACACCCCCAGGAGCATAAGCGTTGGTATGAGGTGTTGGTTTGTGGATGACTCCAAAGGCCTGGGTTCATTGATGGTGCGATAAAAACCGGCAACCCAGCGCCAATTGCATCGGCAACCATAGCTGTCACAAGCGTATCTGCGATTCCGTTTGCAAGCTTATTGAAGGTATTAAATGTACATGGAGCAACCAGCATCGTACCGAATGGAAAGATATCCAGCGGTGGGTACCCATAATCGCGCACCCAATGGACGCCAGTTTGATCCAGAATCTCGGCTGGCTCACGAACCATAGCCAGGTTTGGCGTTCCAACAACATAGGTATCCCAACCGGCCTGCACGATACTATTGATCAGATCGGCGGCATGGCGTGCAGTGCCTGCGGCAGTAACAAACAGAAAAAGACTGTTCGATTGAGTCATGGGTGTGCCTCAGTGGGTATTTTGCTGATTATAGACCAAGTTATGGAGAACGCAATAGCCAAATCGCATCATATCCGTATGCCTAAAAAATGGTACACTAGCGCGATATCAATCAGTGTCTTGAGCAACGTCTTAAGCAACGTCTTGAGGAGGAAAGCCATGCCTGAGCAGGTGGATCTTCTGTTATGTAATGGTGTTGTTGTGACGATGGATTCGGCCTGGAGAGTTATTGAGGGTGGTGCTGTAGCCGTGCGTGGCCGCGATATTGTTGCGGTTGGATCAACCCAAGAACTGGAAGCACACTATCAAGCAGCCGAAGTTATCGATTGTGCCGGTTGTGTCGTTTTACCTGGCCTTATTAACGCCCATGCCCATGTCCCCATGAGTTTACTGCGTGGCCTCGCAGCAGATATTCAGCTTGATGTCTGGCTCTTTGGTTATATGTTCCCGGTTGAGCACACATTTGTCAACCCCGAATTTAGTTATGTGGGCGGCCTACTTGCCTGCGCAGAAATGATCCGTGGCGGAACAACAACGTTTGTTGACATGTACTACTTCGAGGATCAAGTTGCACGTGCTGCGGATGAGAGCGGCATGCGCGCCATCTGTAGCCAAACTGTGATGCGTATGCCAACCCCCGATGCTGCTTCATATGAAGAAGGGCTGAGCCGCGCACGCCATTTTGTTGCGGAGTGGCGTGATCATGGCCGTGTGATTGGTACGGTTGCACCACATGCACCTTATACCTGTACCGATGAAATCTATCGCGAGGCGGTTGCAATCTGCCGCGAGTATGGTGTGCCATTAAATACCCATCTTTCCGAGACAGCACGTGAAGTTGATGAGAGCCGCCAGCAGCGTGGCATGACACCAATTGCATATGCGCATTCAGTCGGAGCATTTGATGTGCATTGTATTGGCGCGCATTGCATCCATGCGACCGAAGAGGATATTCAGCTCATATATCGCCACGGCGCTGGGGTCGTTCCATGCCCTTCATCGAACCTCAAACTGGCGAGCGGTGTCGGGCCATACCAGCGCTTTTTGGAAGTTGGCGTAAAAACCGGGCTTGGCACCGATGGCCCAGCTTCAAACGATGATCAGGATATGTGGACAGAGATCCACCTCGCGGCGCTTTTGCCAAAGGGTCTCAGCGGTGATCCAACCGTCGTCCCGGCACGTGAGGCATTAGCCTTGGCAACACGCCGTGGCGCTGCGGCGATTGGCATGGAAACATTAATTGGCACACTGGAGCCAGGTAAACGTGCCGATCTTGCGATCGTCGAATTACAGCACTTGCATTCAACGCCACGCTACCGTTACGCAACTGATGTGATTTACTCGTATCTTGTCTATATGGCGCGCAATAGCGATGTTCGCCACACAATCGTCGATGGGCGTTTTCTCATGCGTGATCATGTGATGTTGACAGTCGATGAGGCGAGTATCATGCAGCGCGCGCAAGAAATAGCGGATCAGATTGATAGCTTCCTCTCACAGCGCGAGGAGAATCTGCTCAGCAAGATTGTTGCGATCAGTGGCGTCCATTCGACAGAGATTTTCGAGGTTCAGGTGAAGGCGCGTGTGAAGAATGTGGAGCAGGTGCTCGCTCAATTGAACGACCCATCAATCACGATTACGAAAGCAAGTGAGCGGATGCAGTATGACACCTATTTTAGTTTTGCCGATCCCAAGCGTGGCCGGATTCGGTTACGCGAGGATCACCGTACCGATCCAGGTGCGCGCCTAGACGCAAAATATACAATCACGCTCACTGAGCCAGCTGTCCATGGCGAATATCCCAATGCGATTGTTGTGTCGCGTGCACGCTATGACGCACGTGCCGACCGTACCGTGCGCTTCTATCGTGAGTATTTCCAGCCGGATCGTGTAACCTCGATCGAGAAACAGCGCCGTCGCTGGCGTATTCTCTACCAGGGCAAGGATTTTGCCGTCAATATCGATGAGCTACGTAACCACCAGCATAATGAGCCATTTATCGAGATCAAGAGCCGAACCTGGAGCCGTAGTGATGCCACTGAAAAGGCCACAGTGATTGGCGAGCTCCTACGCCTATTTGGGATCGATGAGAGCGGTCTGGTCAACCTCGAATATGTCGATCTATAGCCAAAAGCCCGTAGGGACATATATGCTATAATACCGATATCCAATGACGTAATCGATTTACTAAGCCGAATCTGCATGTGAAATCGGCAGGATTCCAATGATCAAGACCGAGAATCTCACCAAACGCTACCAGAATCATCTGGCAGTCGATAGTCTCTGCCTAGATGTGCGGCCAGGGGAAATTTATGGTTTTCTTGGCCCAAATGGCGCTGGGAAAACAACCACGATTCATATGTTGCTTGGCCTGGTACGCCCAACGAGTGGCAAGTTGATGGTATTAGGCGAAGAAATATCGGCACACGACTTTGCATTCAAACGCCAGATCGGTGTTGTTGCCGAGGAGCCGATTGAAGATTCAAAGATGAGTGCATGGGAGTTGGTTCAATTCTTCGCCGGATTGTATGGGGTAGAACAACCTGCCAAGCGGATGGAAGAACTCTTCCATTCACTTGATCTCTGGCAGGTACGCCATGGAATGGCGCGTGATTTTTCGCGTGGTATGCGGCAGAAACTCAGCCTGATTCGCGCACTTGTGCATACCCCACGCCTGCTCATTCTCGATGAACCAGTGAGCGGATTGGATCCGCATGGGATTCGCCAGGTTCGCGAGATTATTAGCGCATATCAGCAATCGGGTGGTACAACCTTTATCTCCAGCCATATCCTCTCCGAGGTTGAGCACTCGGCCGATCGCATTGGCATTCTGCATGAGGGGCGGCTCCTGATCGAAGATTCGATGAATGGCCTGCGGCAACGGCTGGCAAAGCAACAACGCGTCAAAGTGGAGCTTGAGCAAGTTACCCCTGAGTTGCTCAAGCTGCTCAAAAAACAGTCATTTATCATCGAAGTTCAGCAAACCGATCGTCAGATCAACCTGCTGTTACGTAGCGAAGCCGATTCACGGGCACGACTTTCGCGGCTGATTATCGAAGCTGGCGGAATCATCCTCAACATGCAGAGTGATGAGATGAGCCTTGAGGAGGCTTTTGTTACAATCACAAGCCAGGATGTGATGGCGCTGACAAAGTAACCAAGGAAAGTCTCATGCGTATCAGCACTTCGCGCGTTGGGAACAAGCGCATGTTCTTGCAATCCACACCCCTGATCTGGATGTTGCGCTGGCGTGCAGCACAACAAATTGCCAAACAAGAGCTACGCGACGCACTCTTTAGCTGGTCGTTCTATATCACTGCTGCATTAGGGCCACTGTTGAGTGCCGTGTTTGTGTATAACTCACTCACCTTTGTTGCTGAGAGTGGCTTGCAAATCCTTTCGCGGCCATTCTTTTTGCCAGCCTTGATCACAACAACACTGGCCATGTTGTTTATTGCGGCCTGGGCAACTCTTGCGATAGCACGCCCGCGCGATCAGGGTGCGCTGCGTGTCCTCTTCTTTGCACCAGTCGATGCCTATGGCGTGATTGGCGGCCATGTGTTGGCAGGTACGGCGATTTTCGGCCTGCTTGTGCTGACAGTAACACCACTACTTGGCCTGCTCTCATTACTCACCAATCTGCCATTTCCACCACTGTTACTCTTTGGGTTGCTGGCTTCACCAATATTTGCAGCGACTGGTGTGGCAATTGGGCTGTTTATCTCCACAATTGCAGCGTCGAGCCGTAGTGCCATGTTCTTTTTTGGAGCAACACTGATTGTGGCACTGGCGATTCCACTTGGTTATAGTGCGCTGCTGAGTATTCCACCCACCAGCCGCTACTATGATGCATTACTATTTGTTCGTGAGCTTGTGCGCACATTACGCGATCTTTTAAGCTGGGTATCGCCCTATGCGCTCTTGAGCGCTAGTATCGACGCAGCGATGCGCGGGAATTGGCCCGATCTGGTGCAGCGC
>JANLSE010000589.1:0-18991 GCA_031362265.1 Roseiflexaceae bacterium | reverse complement strand
CGAGAAATGGGTATATCAGAACCAGTACTGCTAGCACACCCCAGGTTGCCACGCTATTGGTTGGAATCCGTGCCGACCCGATCGATACGCGCCCACCCAAGAAATGGATTGCACCCAAGCCAGCACCAATTCCGGCGGATGCGCCAGCTGCCAACAACCCAATTAGCACATCACTACTGATTGGCTGTGATGTCTGCCCCATGATTGGGTCGAGCACGATATGGCGCAGCAGATTGGCGACTAGCAGAATCGCTCCAGCCACGCCACCGGCAATGGCACCATCGCGTAACCCATCCTTGAGCTTTGAACCATCGCTACGTGCCCCTGCTAACAGGCCAGTCATCACACCAGTGATAATGCCACACATGAGCACCGAGCGGCCACTGAACAGGATAACGACAAAGAGGCCAAAGAGGCCACTCCATAGCCCAACTTTTGCTGCATTCGACATAATGCGCCTCACGCCTTTTGGCCGACCTCTTCACCGAGCAAGCCCGATGGCCGGAAAACGAGGATGATCACTAACACAGCGAATACTACGGCATTTGTCCAGCGCGTCTCGATATAAATATCGCTCAGCGACGCCAAAATACCGATCAGTAGCCCACCAAGCATTGAGCCAGCAATATTACCGATCCCACCCAGTACGGCTGATGTAAAGGCGCGCAAACCAGCGGTGAAACCCATTGTAAAGACTGCCGTGTTGTTATACATGCCAACAATCATACCAGCGGCACCTGCAAGCGCACCGCCCAAAATGAAGGCAAGCGAAATCGTGCGATTAACATCAATACCCATCAATGCAGCTGCATCACGATCTTGAGCCGTAGCACGCATCGCCTTGCCGACCTTGGTGCGCTGCACAAACATATATAGGCCAAACATCAGCAGGCTTGAAAGGCTCAACACCATGAGATCTTTCCAACCAAAGCGCAGCAGTGTCTTCCCATCTGGCGTGAGCAATAGAATCGCAGGCGGGGTTGCCGACCCTGCAATCACCTCGGAAAGGCTCTTCGGCCCTGAGGCAGTATTGCCCATCATCGAGACACCCACCTGAATGGGTGCTGCCCGCAGCAGCGAATCATGCATCAGATTGTAGCCAGCTGAAGCAAGCATAAGGGTTACAATAATCAGCCCAACCCAACCCCACCAAGGTATTTGGCGTGAGGACTGTAATCGCCGTGCAAGCACCAGTGCCAGTGATGCGATCACCACCGGCGCAAGCAGCGCAACCAGAATCCAATAATCGCCAGCAGGTAGGTTCTGGCCGCCAAGCACAAGCCCCACATTCTGGACGATGAATGAGATTCCAATCGCCGAGATCAATGGTGCGAGGCGTGGCGCATTTCGCAATCGCCGGTAAGCAAAGCGCTCGATGCTATAGTTCACCAATGCGGTGATCGCCATCACTGCGAAAAAGATCAGAATGAGCACCGGAAATCGCACCACCCAGGGCATTTCCATGTTGACATTCAACAGACCAAAAAAGATCAGTGTCGCAAAAGCCCCAAGCATATAAACATCGCCATGCGCAAAATTGATTAGCTCAATGATGCCATAGACGAGTGTGTAGCCTAAAGCAATAATTGCAATAATCGCCCCATTAATGAGGCCGACTTTAAGTGCTTCGATAAAAAGCAGCGGATTTGCAACAATTTGTGTGGCAATACTCAGCAAGAGCGGGCTGAATACGAGAAACAAGAGTATGCCAATAATGAGTGAGCTATAGTTGCGCCGCGGGGTCGTAGGCGCGGGGGTCGTGGCGATCTGGGCCATAGTCAATCCCCAATCGATGTTGTACGAGCGGTGATCGCTAGTGCTGCGATCAGAATCAAACGATGAAGCATGTAAACACACGAAGATTGTATATACATTGCGCTGATTGTGACGATAGGCAGTAAGCAGTGAATGTTGCTACCTGCTTGCTGCCTATCTCGTTACGAAGACTTATGGGCGTAGGAGTTTACTTCTCCCACTTGCCGCTGGTGAAGAGGTTCGCAGCCTCCCACTTGCCGCCCTTGACAGCAAAGCCCTGGATGTCGGCGAGGGTTGTGTCGCCATTGGCATCAAAGCTCCACTTGCCGAGCGCGCCATCAAAGTCCTTGACGGCAAATACAGCATCGCGGATTGCGGCGCGATCCTTCTTGCAGGCCTTGTTAATTGCGGCAAGCACAACATTCGCGGCCTCATAGCCGTAGATGCCATAGCTCTCAGCCTTCAGGCCGAACTTCTTCTCGTAGGCCGTGTAGAAGTTCTTGCCCTTGTCGCCAAGCTTTTCGGCTGGTAGGCCAGCGATGGTTGCATAGCTGCCTTCTGATACATCAGCGCCAGCAGCTGTAATGAAGCTGTCGGTCTGAATACCATCTGGGCCCATGAACTTGACTTTGTCTGGTGTCATCCCAGCAGCGCGCAAGTCCTTCAGCAACTGGCCAGCGTTGTTGTCGACAATACCACCGAAGAAGACCAGATCTGGGCTAACCGAGGCGATCTTGGTCATTAGTGAGGTGTAGTTCTGAGCCTTGCCATCGATTCCATCGCGTCCGAGCACTTCCAGGCCAATCGTCTTGGCGCTTGCCTCGAACACATCGGCGACACCCTTGCCGTACACTTCCTGGTCGTCCAGGATGTAGACTTTCTTTGCACCCAACGCCTGGGCCCACTTGGCCGCTGCATCGCCCTGTACATCGTCAGCCGTTACAACACGAGCATAGTTCTTCTTGCCACTTGGGGAATACTTCTCTGGCTCACCAGCTTCGCCCTTGCCTGGCTTCGTGAGGCCAGTGTAGGTGTTGGCCGGGCTGAGCATAACCAAGTTGGCCTGGTTCAGGATCGGCATCGAAAGCTTGGCTGCACCTGAATTGAAGGTGCCAAGGTAAGCCATCACATCTGGGTCACCAACAGCCTTGTTGGCATTAGCAGTCTCAGTTGCGGCATCCCACTTACCAGCAGCAGCGGTCGCGTCGTCCAGATCCTGATAATCGATCTTGAACTGGCCACCGCAGGCCTGGAAATTATCCTCTTCGAAGCGCATCTTGATCGCATTCACAACCGCATCTGTTTGGCCTTTTGAGGCACCCTGGCGCGGGAGCGAACTGACAATCCGAATGGTCTCTCCAGCAGCTGGGGCACCTGGTGCCGCAGCTGGGGCACTCTGTCCACAAGCCGCCAATATACCAGCGACTAGGACGAACGCTAGAAACGCGTGAATCCGCTGTTTCATGGTTCTTACTTCTCCTTACTGAAATCTACCAATAGAATCTATGCGTAGGGATTCTCATCCCAGAACGCCAATGAAATACACTAACGCACTATTCTAATATAGAAACAATGCATGCTAAATTGAGCTAAAATAGCCATCAGTGCTGAATGTGCGGCAGTGTACTTGATGAGGATGGAATTGTCAAGAACTTTGAGGTTGTAGGCGGGTTGAATCAGGGGTTATGCATGGCACAAGGAGTAGAGCAATGGTTCTTCAGCAGTTCATACAAGCGTATCATTTCCTTCTCAAAAACACTGATTCGCACGCATTGTTTACCCAGCTCGAAGCCGACCAACGCCAACGTCGCATGCTGGTTGGCAAGGCACGTGATCGCTTGGTCTGCTCGGTGTTACGGCCACGCTTTGTAACGCATGCCCAGTACACAACCCTGATCGCCGCAGCAACCCAGGTTGGGCAGGCGATTCGCAAGATCGGGGCAGCCACACTGCGCGATCCAGCCCTACTCGCGCCCTATGGCCTCACCCCAACTGAACATACATTGTTGCAAATTGACCCTGGCTACCCAGGTGCGGCGGCTTTTGGGCGGCTCGATGGCTTTTTGGCCGCCGATGGCAGTGAGTGCTTCTTTGTTGAATCAAACCTTGAATCACCTGCTGGGATCGCCTACGATGAGGCATTAGCAACGATCTTCGATCAGACGGAAGTCATGGCCGAGTTTCGGCACCAATACCAGGCCACAGCACTCCCGGTACGCCAACAATTGCAACAATTGCTCCTTGATATCTTTCGCCAATGGGGTGGAACTGCCATGCCGACGATTGCTATTGTTGATTTTCCGAATGTTGTTACCTGGAGCGAATTTGAGCATCTGCGTGATCATTTTGTGGCCGAAGGCATCCCAACGGTGCTCGCTGGGCCAGATGATCTGCGCTATACTGCTGGCAAGCTGTACGCGGGCGATACACCAATTGATCTGGTTTACCGGCGTATTCTGCAGCATGAATTCCTGCATGAATATGATCTGAGCCATCCATTGGTTCGTGCCTATGCCGATCATGCCGTGTGTGTAGTGAATCCATTCTGCACCAAGCCAGTGCATACAAAACTGATCATGTGGCTGCTCTCGGATCCCGATGGCCCTGCTGCTGGAATCCTTGATCCCGCCGAATATGCCGCAGTTGACCGGTATGTCCCGTGGAGCCGAATTGTGCGCCCTGGCCCAACTCGTTATCAGGGTGAGCGTATTGATCTGCTACCATTCATCCAGAATAACCGCGATCGGCTGGTGCTGAAACCGAATGACGATTATGGTGGCAAAGGCGTTATTCTCGGTTGGGAAGCTAGCGCCAGCGAATGGGAACAGGCGCTTCATGCAGCCCTTGCCACACCGTCACTTGTCCAAGAGCGTGTTCCAGTTCCAACCGAAACGTTTCCCACCTGGAGCCCTGAGGCTGGCCTGCAATTTACCGAACGCTATGTCGATTCCGACCCATGTGTGTATGGCGATACTGCCCTCGGATGCCTGACCCGTATCGCATCGACGGCTCTACTGAATGTCTCAGCTGGGGGAGGCTCTGCACCGCCGACGTTTTTGGTAAGCGAGATCTAGGGAGAACGCACAGCGCAGAGCGCATAACGCAGAATACGAGACACGGAGACACGGAGACACGGAGACACAAAATCTCGCGTTAAGCCAATGATGGGTCGTGTGGGCGAACACAAGGTTCGCCGGTACGATGATAGTCTGTAGTTCAGCGGTTCGGTTCGCTTGTTCGCTTGTTCTTTGTTCGCTTGTTCGCTTGTTCGCTTGTTCTCCTGTTCGCTTGTTCTCCTGCTCTTAGGTGAAGGAGTTCCATCGATGCGCTCGCGTCTTCGTAATCTTGGTATCACCATTGGCCGCATACCAACTGGCCCACATAACGCAATCACCGATGTGCCTGGCGTGCTCGTTGGCCAGACCACAATTATTGCCGATACGCCACGTGTGGCGCGAACTGGTGTCACCGTGATTGTGCCACGTGAGGGCGCGATCTGGAACGATGCAGCCTTTGGTGGCTTCTTCTCTTTTAATGGATGTGGTGAGATGACAGGCATCCCCTGGCTCGAAGAATCGGGGATGATCGGCACTGCAATTGCGATTACCAATACCACATCGGTTGGCAGCGTCTGGGATGCGCTGACCGCATATGGCCTTGAGCATGGCTATGGCGATGCGTTTCTACCGGTTGTTGCTGAGACCCACGATGGTTGGCTGAATGATCTGGCGGCATTTCATGTCCAGCGTGAGCATGTATTTGCCGCACTCGCCAATGCGCGCAGTGGGCCGGTTGTAGAAGGATGTGTGGGTGGCGGTACTGGTATGATCTGCCATGAGTTCAAGGGTGGCATTGGAACTTCATCACGTATTACAAGCGCTGCTGGTCAGGCCTACATCGTCGGTGCGTTAGTTCAGGCCAATTATGGCGAACGTGATTTATTGCGGGTGGATGGTGTTCCTGTTGGGCGTGAGATTGGAGCTGCACACACACCAATCCCACGGGAAGATCCAAAGCATGGTGGGTCGATTATTGTGATTATCGCGACCGATGCACCACTCTTACCAACTCAATGTGCACGCATTGCACGGCGTGCCACGGTTGGCCTCGCACGTGTTGGCGGAACCGGCCATAACGGCAGTGGCGATCTATTCTTGGCCTTTGCCACTGGCAACCATCTGCCAGTTGAGGAACGTGATTCGCTGAATAACCTTATGATGGTGCCAAATGGCCATATGAATAACCTGTTTGAGGCAACTGCCGAGGCGGTTGAAGAGGCCATTCTGAATGCCCTTACCGCCGCCGAAACCACAACCGGGTTACAGGGTCATACCGCCCATGCACTGCCACTCGATGAGTTGCAGGCGGTAATGCGCCGGTATGCACGGAGAGCATGATTGCGTTATCTGAGGTTTACCCGTGGTGTATCAGAAATAATGGTACAATACGTTGGTTTGTAACCAACGGGGAACATGGGTGCACCAGAATATTTTAATGATTGCGCCAACCAGCTTTTTTGCCGATTATGGCTGCCATGTGCGTATCTGGGAAGAAGCAAAAACGTTGCAGCGGCTGGGGCATCGGCTGACAATCGCAACCTACCATAACGGCGACAACATGCCAGGGCTCGATATCCGGCGCTCGTGGGATGTGCCCTGGCTCAAGCGTGCAATGGTAGGCTCATCACGACACAAAATTTACTTGGATGCTGCGCTCTCCTGGCGCAGCCTACGGGTTGCTCTGGATGTACGCCCGACGATCATCCATGCCCATCTTCATGAAGGTGCACTGATCGGCGCGGTACTCAGCAAGCTGACTGGCGCTCCACTGATTTTCGATTATCAGGGGAGTATGACCGCCGAGATGCTCGATCATGGCTTCATCCGGCGTGAGAGCCGGCTGTACTTACCACTTACACGCCTAGAACGCTGGATCAATCGCCAAGCGAATGTGATCATCACCTCAACTCAAAATAGTGCCGACCAATTGCGGCGTGCTGGTGATCTACCAGGTGAACATATCCATAGCGTGACAGATAGCGTTGACACGGATCGTTTCCGGCCATTTGATGGATCTGCCGAGTGGGAAGCAGCGCGCGCTACATTACGAACTATGCTTGGTATTCCACCAGATCGCAAGATTGTTGTCTATATCGGTTTGTTAGCACCATACCAGGGCACGAATATTTTGATTGAGGCTGCCCAAACAGTCTGCGCAGCACGGCCCGATACACACTTCCTGATTATGGGCTACCCCGACCCAGCCAGTTACCGTGCCTACGCCCAATCGCTGGGAATTGGCGATCATGTCACCCTGCCTGGCCGCATCCTCTATAAGGATCTGCACAGCTACCTCGCGCTTGGTGATGTTGCGGTAGCGCCTAAAATGAGTGCTACTGAAGGCAGCGGCAAAATCCCTAATTACATGGCTATGGGCCTGCCAATCGTCACATTCGACACGCCCGTTAGCCGTGAATATCTTGGTGATGCTGGTATCTATGCAGCATTTGGGAATAAAGACGATCTGGCCGCGAAGATACTAGATGCGCTTGGCGACCCTGCGCGTGCACAACGATTAGGGGCGCTCGGTCGCGCGATTGCGGTACGCGATCTCTCCTGGGAACGCGCTGTTCAACAGATTGAGCAACTCTATGCCTTTAGCAAGAGTACTGATATACAGACGAAGCAGCCGGGTGACGAGGTAGCCAGCTGACGCGCTCTTGCGTTCTTGCGCTCTTGCGCTCAATTGACGCTCCTGCTCTGCTCGGCTAGAATGCAGCATGTACTGGATCTGTTCTAGTGCAGATGAGGAGATTATGGCTCGACCAATAGAACCAGCGGTTGTCCGAGCACAGCCAAGCGCAATCCCATATCAGCTTCTGCGCGCCATGCGCCCCAAACAATGGGTTAAGAATGTATTTGTGTTTGGCGCAATTGCATTCTCAAATGATCGGCTCTGGATGCGGCCGAATCAGATATTTCTTGTGATTGGGGCATTTCTGATCTTCTGTGCCTGTTCTGGCGCGATCTATCTATTGAACGATCTGGTCGATATTGAGAAGGATCGCGCGCATCCCAAAAAGCGCAATCGGCCCTTGGCTTCAGGGCAACTCAGCCCGCAAGTTGCATTGATTGCAGCACTTTTGCTTATGGCGGGTGTATTAGGTGGCTCATACTGGCTTGATAGCCTGAATAGCTTCCCTCAACCCGATTTTGGCCTGCTGCTTGTGATGCTCTCATATATTGTTATTCAGGGTGTGCTCTACAGCTTTTTTCTCAAGAATATTGTCATTCTGGATATCTTTACAATTGCCGCCGGGTTTGTTTTGCGTGCAGTAGCGGGCGCGGTTGTACTCGATATTCAAATTACACCCTGGCTCTTGATCTGTATGGGCCTGCTAGCAATTTTCTTAGGGCTGGGTAAACGGCGCGCAGAGATCGTGCTTCTTGGAGAAGATGCCACCGCTCATCGCAAAATCCTTCAAGAATATTCCATCCCAATGCTTGATCAGATGATCAGTATCATCACCGCCGCAACAATTATGGCCTACACACTCTTTACCTATTCTGCCGAAACGTTGCCAAAACAACCATACCCAGTGATGATGAGCACTGTGCCGCTTGTGATCTACGCCATCTTCCGCTACCTCTATCTGATCCATCATCGCGGCGGCGGCGGTAGCCCAGAGGAATTGGTGCTCAAGGATCGCCCCTTAGCGGCCTCAATTGGGCTGTATGGTGTTCTGGTTCTTGCGCTGCTGGCACTCTTCCGAACTGTATCGTAACCTTTGTTCTGTGAGTACGTATATGAGTTATGGGCTAGTGGTCGCGTTCAGGAACCATAACCCCTGAGGTAAGGGCAGCAATCTGGCCTGCGACCCTGGCACCTCACTACTGATACGACATCGAAGGAGCACATTCATGGCACTGCTTGATCTGGTTGAATTTGCTGATCCTGTCGGGAATACGCTGGTGGCGCGCGTTCCTCCCGATGGCACTGGTGAGCTACGACTCGGCTCGCAGTGTATTGTGCGTGAGGGGCAGTTAGCGTTCTTTGCGCGTGATGGCAAGTTTCTTGATATGCTGATCCCCGGGCGTCATACTCTCACATCGAATAACATCCCGCTATTGATCGAATTCATCAAGCCGATTTTTAGTGGTGGCCGCAGCCCGTTTCGCGCCGATGTCTTCTTTGTGAGCCTACATCAACATACCGATCTGAAATGGGGTACGGCACAACCGATCCCCATGCGCGATTCACAATTTGGCATGGTACGCTTACGAGCATTCGGTACTTTTGTGATGCAGGTTGCCGAGCCACGCCGATTGTTGACCAATATCATGGGTACACGTGGGCGGCTGTTGGTGCAAGATCTGGAAGAACAGTTCCGCAGTGCGATTATTGCACGCGTTGCTGATGTGATTGCTGAGCGAATGCGTGAGCGGAAACTATCAGTGCTCGATCTTGCTACTGAATATGATGAGCTATCGGAAATGGCCCACGAGGCACTCAAGCCTGATTTTGCCAATCTTGGCGTTGAGTTGGTGCGTTTCTATATCAACACAATCAGTGTTCCCGAGGAGCTTGAGAAGCGTCTTGACCAAGCGGGTGGCGTGAATGCTATGGGTGGTATGGGCGATTACACCCGCTTCAAAGCCGCCGAAGCGCTTCAGGATGCTGCACGTGCTGGCGGCGATAATCTGGCTGGGGCTGGTGTTGGTATGGGCGTTGGCCTGAATCTAGGCGCAGTTATGGGCCAGACACTCGGCCAATCACTCCAAGGCCAGGGCCAAGCTGCTACTCCTGCCGCTAAGGAAGATCCACTTGCGGTACTCAAGAAGCTTAAAGAAATGCTTGATGCCGGGCTGATTACCCAGGCCGAGTTCGATACCAAGAAAACCGAAATCTTGGCACGTATGTAAGCGTAATATACAAAGACGCACAAGCAGGAAGACGCACCATAGTATTGCTATGTTGCATCTTCCTTTTTTTGCTCATCTTTCCTTAGTCTCAGGCATATATCCCTAATGGTATAATGCTAGTTAGTAGGGTATGGTTCGATAAAGGGAAATCGCTCATGCCATTTTCACGTTTTTCACTTAGCTTGATTGTTTGCTTTGTCTTATTTCTCAGTGTATTGGGTAGCCTTCCACCAACAATTGTGCAGTCGGCGGCGCCAATACAGGCCGTACTACCAACCCCAATTGCGACGCCAACACCACGTCCAGCAGATGCGCCAGTTCGGGTTGGGCTTCAGGTCGGGCATTGGAAATCGAGTGAGCTCCCCGATGAGCTAGAGCGGTTACGCGGTTCAACCGGGGCTGTTGCGAATGGACTGCGTGAAGTTGACCTGAACCTCGCAATTGCAAAACGCGTCGAGAAGCTCCTTATCGCGCGCGGCCTGCTGGTTGATCTATTGCCAGCCACAGTTCCACCGGGCTACGATGCCGATGTGTTTGTTGCCATACACGCCGATGGCTCGACCAGCCGTGTAGCGCGTGGGTATAAGGTAGCGACTCCGTGGCGTACATCGGCTGCATCTGCGGCATTAGCCGATGCGCTCGCTCTTGCCTATAGTAAGGCTACTGGGTTACCGCGCGATGGCGCAATAACCTTTAATATGCGTGGCTACTATGCGTTTAATTTTCGTCGCCATGAGCATGCGGTAGCAATGACAACACCGGCTGTGATTCTGGAAATGGGCTTTCTCACAAATGCTGCCGATCGCAAGATTCTGTATGATCGTGCAGATAGTGTGGCCAAGGGGATCACGAATGGTATTGTTGCATACCTTAATACACGCGATCCAAGCGATGGTGCCGCATTACTGCCACCCAATTTTCCGGTCTATCGCGTGATTGCCGATAATACTGCCGTTCGCTCTGCACCGCGCGATAATGCTAGCATCTTATTGCGGATCAACTCTGATCATCGGCTGTTCCCCTTCCAACGCCGTAACGGCTGGCTCGAAATCGTTGTACGCGGTGAATGGCGTGTGGTTGGCTGGGTTCGTGAGGATCAACTACTCGCAACAGACGATCCCTTCCCAACGCCTCCGCCAACTTCTGGGTGACACTGTGATCAAGACACGGAGACCAGCAGACAAGGAGACAAGGAGCTCAGCGCATAATGCAAAACGCATAACGTACAACTCATAACACACAGCAATTACGGGCTGCTCTTGCGTTCTTGCGCTTTTGCGCTCTATCGCTCTATCGCTCACATGCTCACACTCCTTCTCAACCAGGAACCGCTTCCTGCAATTGCCGAATATCAATCGGTTGAATTTGTTGCGTTTGCTGGCGATTCCGAATTAGAATTGCAGGTAGATGGGGTGGTGCTTGAACCATACCTTCGCCCTGGTGATGCCCACTGGCGCTGGCGCTGGAATCCTAGTGCCGCCATTGGGTTGCATCGGCTGAGATTGCACACTGGTGATCTGGTGCAGGAGTATCAGATCCAGGTATCGCCCAGTAAGATCGATGAAGAGCAGTACGCACTATTAGCCGAAGATCTCTGGCGTACAGCGCATAATCTGATCTTGCTCTTGGGCGGGGGGATGACACCTGCGGAACTTGATCGTCGCCCAACTGCTCCACAAGGTGTGTTGACTGAATACTATGCACTGATTGAGGGCCATCTCGGCGATTTTGCACATGTGGTGCAACGCATTATCCATAAACCTCGTAGGCGGCTCGATTCCGAATTGCGCACAATACCAATTGGCGAGGCCGCGATACTTGATCCAAGTGTGCCAATCGAGCAACTCAGCCCGACCACTGCGGTATTACCAACAGAGCTTTCTACTGCGCTTGGTGGCATGCTTCCTTCAGAAACACAGCTACGCATAACATCAGAAACCCACGACACCTACGAGAATCGGCTGCTGAGGCGTACTCTCATGCTCCTGCTACGGCGAGTGCGAATCCTGGCTGCTGCCGCGCAATCTGTACGGGAGCATGGCTATGGCCAGAAGCGTCTCGCCGAGGCCGAACGCATTATCGATGGATGCAAAACTCCCCTGCACCAGTTGCGTACACTGCAAGCGTTACCATGGCTAACCGAGGTTGGTGAGCTTACCGCCTACCATGGCCCGACGCCTGCATTACAGCGCGATCCCAACTATCGAGTCATCTTACGCACATACCTGGCATTACGGCGTGCTCCTCAGTTGACCCTCGATCAAGCGCTCTTTCAGTTGCCAATTGCAGAACTCCCGCAACTCTATGAATACTGGTGTACACTTCAGGTGGTACGGTCGTTGATTGCCACGACCCAAGGAGATTCTACCCAGGCGCTGCTCGAAGATGTTGATTACGAACCGATATTCAGGCTTGTGCCGGGAATCTTGGTGCAAAGTGGTATTCCTGGGTGGAAGCTCGTTCTTCACTATCAACCACGCTACCAACCATACACAACAAACCAGGAAACGCTTGGCTCGCTGGATCGCCACACCCGTATTCCAGATATTGTGATTGAGGCGCACAATGCTCAAGGGGTAACGAGGCTGCTGGTACTCGATGCCAAATATCGGCTCGAATCTGTAAGTCGCGTTTCGGCTGCCGACACGCCAACCCAGGGCGTGCCACAGGATGCACTGGCCGAAGCCTATGCGTATCGTGCCGCAATTGGCAAAGCCAAGCAATCCTGTGTCGATTGGGTCTATCTTCTGTATCCAGGTACAGGAGGCCCCGAGCGCTATATCAGCGGCGTTGGTGTATTGCCACTCCTGCCTGGCGCATACCAGCCATTGGAAGCGATATTACGCGAGTGGATTGCTGAGCTAGTGGCATGAGTTACAAGAATTGTTCGGCTGTCTCGTGGCATATTTAGATGTGGTCATATTATTCTCTGTCAGATTATGTTAGAAGGTGATTCTATGCCAACTCCTCAACCAATTCCCGCAGCGTTTCACGAGCTATTGAGCCGCCCCGTACTAATGTCGTTGGCCACCACGCTGGCTGATGGTTCCATCCAACTCACGCCTGTATGGTTCAATTTTGATGGCACCTACATTTATTTCAATTGTGAGAAAGACCGACTCAAGCATCGCATCCTGCGTAAACGACCGAATGTCTCACTCAATATCCTCGACCCCGATAACAAGGCGCGTTGGCTAGCGGTGCGCGGCATCGTGATCGAGATACTTGACGACGTGAACCGCGAGCATATCAATGCGCTGACAATGAAATACATGGGCGTGCCTGAATTTGGTGCGCCGCCTGAAGAGTTGCGTGTGCGTTTCAAGGTTTGCCCTGAACATGTCAGTGTGGCCGAACTCTATGCTCCACAGAATAAGTAAGTTGTGGCTTGGCGGCTCGGAAAACAAGATGGAGTTCTCATATCATCAACTGCTTTCTATCAAGATTTCATGAAGCAGGAATCGGTCAGCACATAGGAGCATATATGTCGATGTTACGTTTGGGTGTGGAAGAACCACCTGACCCGTTCTTGTGGCTCGAAGATGTGACCGGTGAGAAATCGCTTGCCTGGGTGAAGGAGCGAAATGCCAAGAGTGTTGCGGCATTGAGTAAGCAGATCGGGTTCCAAAAACTCAACGACCGTATCCTCAACATCCTCGACTCAAAGAGTCGCATTCCATTCGTACGCAAGATCGGCGATTTCTATTACAATTTTTGGCGTGATGATAAGAACCAGCGCGGCCTCTGGCGGCGAACCACCCTCGATGAGTATCGTAAGCCCGAGCCAGCGTGGGAAACAGTGATCGACCTCGACAATCTGGCTGAGCGCGAGAAGGAGAATTGGGTCTGGGGCGAGGCCATTGTTCTGGAACCATCCCGCGACCGCTGCCTGATCCGACTCTCGCGTGGCGGAGCCGATGCTACTGTAGTCCGCGAGTTCGACCTGATGGCCAAGCAGTTTGTTGAGGGTGGATTCAGCCTGCTTGAGGCCAAGAGCAATATCAGCTGGAAGGACAAAGACACGCTGTTTGTTGGCACCGATTTCGAGCCTGGGTCACTGACGAACTCGGGTTATCCCCGAGTGATCAAGGAGTGGAAGCGCGGCACACCACTGGCCGCCGCGACGGTTATATTCGAGGCCGAGGCCACGGATGTGATCGCCAGGGCATATCGAACCACCGAAAAAGGCTTCGAGCGCGAGTTTATTGAGCGGATGGTCACATTCTACACATCCGAGATGTTCTACCGTAAGGATGGTAAACTCACGAAGGTCGCAGTGCCTGACGACGCCAGTGCATTTGCCTCTCGCGAGTTGCTGTATGTCGAACTGCGGAGTGCATGGACTGTTGGTGGGAAGATATTTCCGGCTGGCGCACTCATTGCTGCTAACTTCGACAGGTTCATGGACGGTAAGCGGAACTTTGAGATGCTGTTTGAACCGACCGAGCGAAGGTCACTCGCCGAGCGCCCGATCGTATTTCGCAATGGGCGGGTTATTCTAAACGAACTGGATAACGTCAAGAATCGGCTGTACATCCTCACATATCTAGACGGTACGTGGGAGCGCACGGAAATGCCTATCGCACAAGAGATTGGCACGCTGAGTGTGTGGGCAATCGATCCAGACGAGTCTGACGACTATTTCTTGACGATTAACGACTACCTCACACCACTCAACCTTTATCTTGGTACACTTGGCAAGGGTACACCAGAGAAGATCAAGGACTCGCCAACGTTCTTTGATGCTACCGGGCTTGTCATCACTCAGCACGAGGCGACATCCAAGGATGGGACGAAGATCCCTTATTTCCAGGTGAGCTACGAGAGTATCGAGCTTGATGGGAACAACCCGACCTTGCAGTATGGCTATGGCGGGTTTGAGATTTCGTTGACGCCAGGATACAGCGGTGTGGTCGGCGCGGCGTGGCTGGAGCAGGGCGGAGTCTATGTGGTAACGAATATCCGTGGCGGTGGCGAGTTCGGCCCGCAGTGGCATCAGGCAGCGCTGAAGGCGAATCGGTTGCGAGCCTATGAGGATTTTGCTGCGGTTGCCGACGACCTCGTCGCTCGGAAGGTGACGCGCCCAAAGAAACTTGGGATTCAAGGTGGTAGTAATGGTGGGCTGCTCATGGGAAATATGCTCACACACTACCCGGAGAAGTTCGGGGCGATACTCTGCCAGGTGCCGCTGTTGGACATGCAGCGGTTCCAGAAGTTGCTCGCCGGGGCAAGCTGGATGGCTGAGTATGGTAACCCGGACGACCCGCAGGAGTGGATGTTCATCAAGACATTCAGCCCGTACCATAATGTGCAGAAAGATAAAACCTACCCAAGGGTGCTGTTCACCACTTCGACTCGCGACGACCGGGTTCACCCTGGCCACGCCCGCAAGATGGTGGCAAAAATGCAGGAGCAGGGGCATGATGTCCTGTATTATGAGAACATCGAAGGCGGGCATGGCGGGGCTGCCGATAATAAGCAGGCTGCATTCATGGCCGCGCTAGCATACTCATTCCTCTGGCGAGAACTAAAATAATTTAGAGGAGTATATGTATGCAAACATTTCAAATTGCCGATGTACTGCGCCAACGTGGTCAAACTGCCAAACCATGGCTAGAATTTTTACGCGTTCCAGCACTTAGCATGGGAGTATATGTGCTCGCAGCGGGCAGCCACGATGGGCAGAGCCCACACCAGGAGGATGAGGTTTATTATGTGCTCTCCGGTCGTGCCAGGATTCGGGTTGCCGATCAGGATATTCCGGTTGAGACAGGCTCAGTGGTGTTTGTTGGTGCATTGGTTGAGCACCGCTTTTTTGATATTACTGAAGATCTGACGGTGTTGGTATTCTTTGCACCCGCAGAGAGCGCCAGTTGAGAATGAGTCTCGCGACGAGTACAAAACACAGAGTATAGATTGCTCAGCATCTTCTCAAGCTGATACGGTGTCCACATCGATATGCCCTTGCGCTTTGGTTCGACCATGGATGGTCAAGAGCCAATACACCATGCCGCCATTGATCACGGCGGTGACAGCCAGCGCGAGGAGTTGGCGCACGACTGGGGTGAGCCCTGCGGTAAAGGCAAAGCCCTTATCAGGCGCCCATTGAGTCAGCGCGACCCAGAGTGCACCGCTGAGTAGATTAACCAAGGCGAGTGGCAGCAAGAACTTCCAGGCAAAATCCATCAGTTGATCGACACGCAGCCGTGGTAGTGCCCCGCGTAGTAGTACCATCACAAAAAAGAGCAGCCACGATTTGAGTAGCAGATAGATTAGCGAGAGCAAACCGGCCAAGAGATCTTGTTTAGCTGCAACAAACTGCGCAATCCCTGGACCCTGCCAGCCACCCAGAAATACAAGCGATACGATCATGGCCAGCACAAAATTGAGCACATATTGGCCAATATAGAACAAGGCAAACTTCATTCCACTATATTCAGTTGTATGGCCTGCCACAATCTCCGAATCGGCCTCGGGAATGTCAAATGGCGTTCGCTCACCCTCGGCCAGCGCACAAATCGCGAAGATTCCAAACCCGAGCAACCCAACCGGGGTAAAAACCAACCATCCCAGCCCAAGATCAACGCCAAGGGTATTGCCCACAAATGGTAGCCCTGCCTGCCCTTCAACAATCGTGCTCAGTTCCATTGTGCCAAATACCAGCACTGCGCTCAATATTGCCAATACTGCAGGGATTTCATACGAAATGAGTTGCGCTACCGCTCGCATGGCGCCTAACAACGCAAACTTATTGCTCGAAGCCCAGCCTGCCATCATAAGCCCAATTGCCGAGATCGACGAGATTGCCAACACAAATAGTGCGCCACTGCCAAATGCGGTGGGTACAAGCCCGCGGCCCCAAGGAATGACAGCCAGCATGAGCATAACTGGCGCAACCACCACAATCGGGGCGAGTAAATGAACCCAGCCATCAGCCGCCAGCGGTACAATGTCTTCTTTTGTAAACATTTTCACGCCATCGGCGATCGACTGAAGCAAGCCCTGTGGGCCAACTCGATTTGGGCCGATCCGATCTTGCATACGCGCAATGACACGCCGCTCAAACCAAACCATCAGCATCATGGTTACTATGGCTGCAACCAGAATAATGGTGATTGTGATCAGGCTAGCAAGTACACTGATTGCCCAATCTGGCAGGGCTTTTCCGATCAGTTGGCTCAAGAGATCATTCATTGCGGTGTTCCAATTGCTCAGGAATAACTAGTGTGGTGAGTTGCGTCTCTGGTTGTGCAGGTTCATACACAGCGCTTCTGGAATGGCGCATTTCATACCTATTCTTGCTGATTCTGGGCTTTTTTCGCAGCATTCGCGGCTCGAATAGCAGCAAGTTTGGCAGCCTTTTCCGCAGCTGGATCTGTCGCTGCTGGTGGGGCGCTCGGCTCATTGTGTGTTTCGGCCTGCTCCAACGGCTCACTAGGCGCTGTAATACTCGCATCTGTTCCAGCATGTGCGGCATTTGCAGCCCGGATCGCCGCTAGTTTGGCGGCCTTGGCGGCGGCTGGATCTACAGGTGATACATCAACCACAGGTGGCAACGCAGGTTCCACTGGAGGGTCTTGAACCACAGCGCGTGCTTCGGCTGTTACTGGCGATTCGGGTGTCCCTGAATGCCTATGCCCTGCGATGCCAATTCCACCTGTGCGACGCTTCGCTGCACCCTGTAGCTTCTTTAGTGCGCCTTCGGCGACTTCTTTCCACATGCTTGGGGCGAGAGTTGCATAATATGACACAGGCCGGAGCAACCCCACACGATCAATCGTCAAATCATTATGGCTTGCAGTAGAAAGCTCAAAGGCCTGATCCATCTTGATTGCATCAAATGGGCAGACCTCGGCACACAGCCCACAACTCATACATGCATCATATTCCAGAATAAATTCCGAAACGGCTGGAACCGGCTTGCCTGTATCAGGATCTTTTGCTTGGGTCATATGAATAACCTGAGGTGGGCAAATTCGCTCACACTGGAAACAGGAAGTGCAAAGTTCTTGGCCAGTTGCATCTTCATATAACAGAATGGGGAACGTTCGCGTCGCCTCTGGCATGTGCTCACGTTCTTCGGGATACTGGACGGTGTAGAGCCCACTAATTTTGCTTGGGTCATCCAGCTTTTTTGTGAACGCATCGCGGAAATGCTGGAGAACAACACCCATCCCGGCCAGCATGCCCTGACCACTGCGATTCCGTGCAGTTCCTCGGTCGACGGTATAGGTTGTTCCACGCTCAAACTCGATTGTCATATTATTATCCGCTATGGTTACTGTTAGGGTTATTGTGCAACTGTGGTGTGCTAGCGATTCAATATTATCGGTCAACCTCGCCCATCACAATATCAATACTCCCAAGAATAACAATCACATCGGCGATCTTATGGCCACGGCACATATCGCCAAGTGGTGTCAGATTGATAAACGAGGGTGCGCGCACCTTGTAACGGTATGGTCGCTCTGAACCATCGCTCACAAGATAGAAACCTAATTCACCTTTTGGCGACTCAATGCGCGCATAGACATCGCCAACCGGTGGGCGTAATGTCTTCTGCTTGCCAATATCGGCAAATTTCGGGTTAATATGGCCACCAGTCGTATCTGGTAAGCGCTCAATAATCTGCTGGAGCATGCGATGGCTTTGGCGCATCTCCTCAATTCTCACCAGATAGCGATCGTACACATCGCCAACGGCACCAACCGGCACATCGAAATCCAGTTCAGCATAGATGCCATATGGCTGGGCCTTGCGCACATCGTAGCCGATGCCTGAAGCGCGCAATACTGGGCCAGTGACACTATAGGCCACTGCGAGTTCTGTTGGTAGAATACCAATATCGATTGAGCGGGCACGTAGAATTTCATTTTCACGCAACAGCTTGTCAAATTCATCGAAGAATGCTGGCAGGCCGATCATCAGTTGCTTCAGCTGTGGAATAAATGCTGGTGGCAGATCGCGCCAAATCCCACCAAAGCGGAAATAGTTACACATCATGCGTGCGCCAGATGCCAATTCAAACAGATCGAGAATCTTCTCGCGCTCACGCATACTAAACGCCAATGGCGTCTGCCAGGCACCCATATCATTCAGAATGAACCCGATCGCGGTTGCATGATTCAGTATACGGGTCAACTCATTCATCATGGCGCGAATATAATTGGCGCGCTGTGGTACTTCGATTCCCGCCAGTTGTTCAACCGCCAGCGCGAGGCCATAATTACTCGACATAGAGTTGAAATAATCCAATCGATCGGTATATGGCATCGATTGAATATAGGTTGAAACCTCGGCCAATTGCTCGTGAT
>JANLSE010000582.1:0-2928 GCA_031362265.1 Roseiflexaceae bacterium | reverse complement strand
CAGGCGCTGAAAGTGTCGTTCACCGGCGGAACGGTTATGGGGCTTGGCGTTGCCGGACTCGCGGTTTTGGGGTTGGGCGGATTGTTCATCGTCTTTCTTTACTTGTTTGCAGGGCTCGGAGCAAATCAGGTCAAGACCGCTATCGAGGTGCTGACAGGTTTCTCGTTGGGAGCCGAATCGATCGCATTGTTTTCGCGTGTGGGCGGCGGCATTTATACAAAGGCAGCAGACGTTGGTGCCGATCTGGTCGGTAAGGTCGAAGCGGGTATTCCTGAGGACGATCCCCGAAATGCAGCGGTTATTGCCGACCTTGTTGGCGATAATGTTGGCGATTGCGCAGGTATGGCTGCCGATGTCTTCGAGAGCTTTGAGGTGACGCTGGTCTCAGCGTTGATCCTTGGCCTCGTGCTCGGCGATGTGGCGCTTGGCACGATCGGCGATGGCAAGTACGATCTGCGCTTTGTGATCTTCCCGCTCATCCTACGCGCCATCGGTGTGATCGCTTCGGTGATTGGCAACCAGTTTGTACGTACGGATGAGACCAAGCGCAATGCCATGGCAGCTATGAACCGTGGTTTCTATATTGCGGCAATTATCGCCGTGATCGCTAGTGCTGGTGTCACGCTGGTCTATATGATCGACCCTGCAACGGGTGTAGTGGATTGGCGGCCATTCCTTGCCACGCTCTCAGGTGTGGTGCTGGCAATTGTGCTCGATAAGGTGACAGAATACTTTACCAGCACACACTTCAGCCCGGTCAAAGATACCAGCCGTGCATCGCAAACTGGCTCAGCAACCAATATCCTCTCCGGTTTGGCACTCGGTATGGAATCGAGCGTCTGGGCGGCAATTGTGATCGCCGGTTCGATCCTCTGCTCGGTATTGATCTACAGTGGGGTTGAGGCTGCACTACTCGCCCAAGGAGTTGTGGCGCAGCAGGCTGCACTGGTTCAGTTTACCTCGGTGCTGTATAGCGTGTCGCTCACCGGTATTGGGATGCTGCTCCTTACTGGCAATACAATCTCAATGGACTCGTTCGGTCCGATCTCAGATAATGCCAACGGTATTGGTGAGATGGCTGGGCTGGATAAGAACGCCCGCAATGTGATGGACGATCTGGATGCGGTTGGCAACACGACTAAGGCTGTCACTAAGGGTATCGCGATTGGCTCAGCGGTTATTGCGGCGGTGGCACTCTTTGGCTCATTTCTGACGGATGTTGGTAAGGTGCAAGGCCAATTGGGCTTGCCAGTGTTGACCGGAATCAACGTCGCTTCGCCATTGGTCTTCATCGGTTTGCTGATCGGCGGTGCGGTGCCATTCCTGTTCTCCTCACTCACCATCCGTGCGGTTCAGCGCGCCGCCTCCGAGATTGTGGAAGAGGTACGACGGCAGTTCAAGATCCCTGGTGTGATGGAGGGTACAGTTCTGCCAGATTACGCCCGTGCAGTGACGATTTCGACAACCGCGGCGCAGAAGGAACTGGTAAGCTTGGCGCTTATCGCAGTGATGGTGCCAATCCTGGTTGGCTTCTTGCTGGGTGTTGAGTCGCTTGGTGGGTTCTTGGCCGGAATCATCCTCTCCGGGCAACTCATGGCGGTCTTCCAGGCGAATGCTGGCGGCGCATGGGATAATGCCAAAAAGTATATTGAAGAGGGCAACTTCGGTGGGAAGCACAGCGAGCCACATAAGGCTGCGGTTGTTGGAGATACGGTTGGTGATCCACTCAAGGACACGGCTGGCCCAGCGCTCAACCCGATGATTAAGGTCATCAACTTAGTGGCGCTGATCATTGCTCCAATTGTGGTCGCGATCCAGCCAGGTAACCCGGTTGTGCTCGGCGCAATGGCAATTTGTCTGGTTGCCTTAGTGTGGGCGATTTGGCAGAGCAAGAAGACGCTACAAGCCTAAACACGCATATCACTCGCCCAGAACACCTAGTGGGTAACGTAACGCCGCAAGATCAAGTCAATGATCTTGCGGCGTCGTTTTGGCCTAGCTTTTTCCGGTGAAACAGCCTTATGAAAGGATACTTGGATAACTCGGCCTATATGCTGTATAGTTGCTCTGTGTCTTTGTGTCCTCTATCGTTTAAGGCCACCTTATCGCCCGGCGCGCTGTGCTCGGAAGCAGTCGTCGCAGAGTACTGGTTTAGAGCCGCGTGGCACAAACGGCACCTGGCACTCTTTGCCACACTCGGCACATGTGGTCGCGAACATCTGGCGATCGGCCGGACTGCGTGAGCCTCCACGCGAGCCATAACTATCACCCGAATCGTAACCACCGCCGCGTGAATTATGGCCACCACCGCCGGATGCCTTACGTGCCTTACGGCAATTTGGGCAGCGGGTTGGCTCATTAGCGAACCCCTTCTGGGCATAAAATTCCTGCTCACCGGATGTGAAGATAAACTCGCTCCCACAATCACGGCACGTCAACGTCCTGTCCGCGTAGCTCATCGCAGCCCTGCTCCTTTGGCCCCTTGTCTTTGGGGCATACCATATTCCTGGTTTGGGCAACGATGCGCTTCGCGCGCGGTGACAAGCCGTTGCGAGGGCCCCAGCAGAACCAAACCTTAACGTTTAGTCTACCATATGCACAGGCTCAATTCAATAGGGAATTAGGCTGCCTATTCCGCTCCCGCATCTACGACAACCGCACCAATTGCCTCGATCAGTCGCTCAATATCGGCTGGCGTGTTATACGCCTGGATGGAGATGCGAACGAAGCGCCGATCGCGCCAAATGGTGATTGGTGCCTCGATCTGATACTGCTTCCAAAGCCGCCCAAGATCGATCTCGGGGCTGGTTGGCATGGGCAGAACACAGAGCTGGCTGATCCACTCTGGGCTACCTGGGCAAATTGGCGCCAGGCCCGTCATCTCTGCAATACGGCTGCGCGCCTCTACGAGCAGCGCATGGCATGCCG
>JANLSE010000580.1:0-8119 GCA_031362265.1 Roseiflexaceae bacterium | reverse complement strand
GTTTCGATGTGGCCTGGAGCGTTGCAGTTTGTTCATCGAAAACGAGTTGGCAGTCATTTAGATGACTGCCAACTGCAGTATAGGCCAGAATACTAGTCAGGTGCGGAGTAATATGCTAGGGTTTGACCTTATCTTTACCTGTATCAGGCTTGTCCGGTTGCGCCGGTTTAGCCGGTTTAGCCGGTTGTGTCGGTTTAGCCGGTTGAGCCGGTTGCGCCGGTTGCGCAGGCTGAGCCGGTTGCGGATCGTTATTTCCAGTACTGTTGCCATGGGTTTCCGTGGTAGATTCAGTTGGTTGTGCTGTCTGCTCAGGCTGAGCCGGTTGTGGTTCGTTATTTCCAGTACTGTTGCCATGGGTTTCCGTGGTAGGCTCAGTTGGTTGGGTAAACGCGGTTGGTTGCGCTTCTGGATTAGCCGAGTTGTCTGGCGGAATAGCCGTCCTTGCCACATTTGGCTCGGTCGGATGTGCGCTTGGCACAGGCAATTCGGGCGCTGGTTCCAAGATTGCAGGTGGATTCTCGCGAGCATGCGTAAGCGACATTCGCTGTCGTTGTTCGAATTGCTGGAGTAGCTCAGTGGTCGCCACAGAGTGCGACAAACCTTCGTTTGTGAGCGCTGCAATTCGCGCCTCGGCGAGATCGATATAGCGCTGGTACAGAGGGATTGCTAGCTTTGGTTCAAGTGGTGAAAGCTCTTGGAGAGCCAAATCCCCCTGCTGGATGCACGCATCCACAAGCTCTGCAGGGATCGTTTGGTCAGCAATACTAAGAGCTACAATTTCATGAAAACGCACGTCACTATAGTGTAAGTGTAGTGTGGCTCGATCAGATGGATTGCGTGTCTGCTGTAACTGTATATCTTCGCTAAATCGCTTTACTGTGTAGAGTGGACTATTTGGTAAACTCGTTTGCGCTGCTGCCAGGCCGCCACCCATCGCAAAGAACATGGTAACTAACACAAAGGCAAACCGCAGCATATACCCACCAAGCGATCCTCGGCGCCTCGGAGGGTGGCTTCGGTTAGCAACAGCTTGGCGTAGCTGCTTGCGCACACGCGATTTGACGGCTATTGGGAGTGATGGAAGCTCGAGTGTCCGCACCTGCAAGGCCACGGTGAGCAGTGGCTCTAGTTCGTATCTTAGTGCTGGATAATCATTCAGGCAGCGTTCAATTGTCTCACCGCTGCGTATGCGGTCGAGGCAGATATCAAGGACTTCATCAGGTTTTCGGTGTGAGTCTATCATGGATTGATTCATTAACTGGTGATACACCTATCATTCGTGCCAGTGTTCCTAATGCACGATGTTGTAGAGCCTTAACCGCGGATTCGCTTCGCCCAGTGCGGAGAGCCACCTCGGAGCTTGACAGATTTTCGCGGAAGCGTAGCAAAATCACATCACGTTGTTCTGGCGTTAGTCGGTCTACTGCTGCTGCGAGTGCGAGATAGCTTTCACGCCGATCAACACGCGCATCTAGGTCTATATCCGATATTGGTATATCTGTCGAAATTGATTGAACATCACGTTGGGGCGAGCGCACTAGGTCAATGATCAGGTTCCGCGCAATTGTATAGAGCCATGCAATAAAGGCTTGGTCCGCACCAGAATTAGGTACGCGAAAACTTGGCAGGTATTGAACCACACGTAGCCAAAGCTCTCCAAGTGCTTCTTCGGCTAGTGATGGATTCCCACAACGTACATACAGATAGCGAAAGAGCTGATCGGAATAGCTATTATATAATTGCTCATACGCCGCCTGATCGTTTTGTTGTGCGCTCACGATGAGTTGAGCGAGGTGATTAGTCCGAATCACCATTGATGTCTCCAACCTAGTGTGTGCGATGTTCAAAACTTCAACCCATCCAAATAGAACGATGATCCTACTTGAATTAACGCACACAACTGAGGTTAGTTACGTATCATGCGGCAGATAAGCAATCTTTTACCTTGTCCTACGGAGTAACGATCGTTCCTACGATTCCTCCATTCTTTTCTTGGATCTGGATACTTGTCTGTTCGGCCGGGCGGATATCGACATCAAGTAGTAATGCGTTGGTATCACCAATTTTGACCTTATACCGACCGGCGTCAAGTGTGATTTGTGAGCCAAGTTGGCCCGCATAGACTTCCTTGCCCTGCATGTCGATAACGTGGTATGTGAGTGTAATTGCCTGGCGTAAGGCACTAACAAGCTGAGCCGCATTACTTGCATCAAAATAAGTCCCGCCGCCACTTTCCGCGATCGTACTGAGCCGTGCGCGCGAGACATCAGTACCGATATTGAAACCAACTACAGCAACACGGATTTGGGGATTATCTGTATGAATTTGCTTTGCGATCGCCACAGGGTCTGCGTCACATGTCTCTTCGCCATCGCTCACAAGTACCAAGAGGGTATCGCTTTTGATTGCTGCCAAACTCTGGGCCATTTTCTGTAGCGCAAGCCCGATCGGTGTAGGGCTGTTTGGTGCTGGCTCAACAGCTTTAATCGTTTCGAGTAGACTATCGCGCTGGAGTGGTGCCAAGGGCGCCAGTTGTTGGATATTTGAACAACCATTTGCACGAGTAATACCATAGGCACTCAGCGCTACCTGTGTTGTATCAGCAAGTTGCCCAATCAGGGTCGTAAGTGCACCACGCGCGATATCAATCTTGCGATCCTTCCCGATCTTCGCTAGCATACTGCCTGATGCATCCAAAATGATCGCGATATTGCTGGTTGTCTTTGTAAGCGGTTCACCATTGGCCGTTTGAACAAGCAATACACCCGGTTGCGGCACTACGGTAGGCGCTTCGGTTGGTACAATGGTTGGCGATGGCGTTGCGGTTGGTTCTGGTGTTAATGTCGGCTGCGGTGTTGCAGTTGGGCGTGCCGTGGAGGTTGGTGCAGCGGTTGGTAGATTTACGACACGTACGGTTTGAACTGGCTCCTGAACTGGTGGTTGGGATGCGATACCGCTTGCAAAAACTCCGCCAGCAATAAACAATACAGCCAATACTCCAGCGCCGACATAGATCGGCCAGCGCAGCCCTTTTGGTTTTTGCGATGTCATTGGTGCCCGCAAGCGCTCCAATTCCAGTTTGAGTTGAATATCGGCGATTAGATTCTCAAGCTCAGGGTAGCGATCACCATGCGATTGAATCTGCTCAAAGATAGCTAGGGCTTCCGCCCAACGGTTGTTGCGGAACAACTCCATTCCTGTAGCATACAGTTGCGCCACAGTGGTCTGTGTATTCTGGTCCATCTATTAGCCTCCTGTCCGGGTAAACATATCGAGTAACTGTGGGATGGCCGGCCCAAGCAGTACGGCAAAGATGGAGGGGAAGATAAGGAACACGATCGGAAACATCATCTTGATTGGGGCTTGATTGGCACGTTCCTGGGCACGCTGTCTGCGGCGGACGCGCAATTCATCGGCTTGATTTGCCAGGATGCGGCCGATGCTTACGCCTAACTCTTCGGCTTGATTAACGGCGGTTACAAAACTCATGATATCGGGCACACCGGTTCGATCGGCCATTTCAGCAAGCGCTGTGCGACGCGACTTGCCCATAATGATGTCGCGCAGTACACGCGCGAATTCGTGGGCGAGTTCTCCCCGTGATTTATCGACAATTTCCTGGATCGCGCCCTCAAAACTAAGACCAGCTTCAATTGCGATCACAAGCAGATCAAGTGCATCGGGCAGCAATAGAAGGAGCGCTTGCTGGCGCTGCGAGATTCTGCGCGAGAGCCAGAAATCTGGTAGGAAGAATGAAGTGAATGCCACCCCGCCTAACATAAGGATTGCAAAATAATCGAGTGAATACTCGGTAAGCCAGCCAATCAGTATAGCTGAGCCAACCACTAGAAGCGTAATCAGACTCTTGATGCTCATGAAATCGCCTGGGCTCAGTTTGATCTCATCGCCTGCCTGTGCTAGTCGTTGGCGTAGCGCATGAAGTCTGTTTTGCGGCCACATCCACGCGAAAACCCGCGCAATTTGGCGCACAATCGGTAGAATGACCCGCTCGAAGAACGGTTGTGAGAACTCAATCTCTTGGAGTGTGACTGGCTCTGTGCTCTCTCCAGAGAGATAAGTATTGACGCGATCGCGCAACGGATTGCTTGTCTGGAGTGCCAGGACTCCCCCGAGTAACAGCAGAACACTCAGGCCAGCAAAGACACTAGCAAGTGGGATAAGGATAGATGTCAGTTCCACAGGCAACTCCTCAGACCTTAATGTCGACAATACGCTGGATCAGCAAGAAGCCAATGGCTGAGAATAGCAGCGCGCCGAAAGGGATGCATAGATACACACCGGGTGTAAACAGGCGCATAATGTAGGCTGGGTTAATCGCCAGAATAAAGAGCCCAAGTGCGATTGGAAGCAATCCAATCACATAACTCGATATACGCTGCATGGATGTGATTACATGGATATCGCGCCGTAACCGTGATCGCTCGCGAATAGTAGTGCTGATTGTTTCCAGCACCGTTGTCAGATTCCCGCCAACGCGACTGTGGATTTTGATCGCCGTAACAACCAGTTCTAAATCATTGCTCTCCACTCGTTGGGCGAGGTTATCGAGCGCATTATTGAGACTGATTCCAAGCTGCACTTCTTGGGTGACACGCCAAAGCTCGGTTCGCGTCGGCTCTTGCGATTCACGCGATGCATTGGCAATCGATTGGAGTAGGCTGAACCCGCCACGCATTGAGCTTGCAAGCATGGCAAGCATATCGGCAAGTTGATCATTAAAGTCTTGATTCCTGCGGCGCCGCCGACTCCGAAGCCAGAAAATGGGTGCGATCGTACCAACTAGGATTGCCGGTGGCACGGCAATCGCGGTACGCCAAATAAAGAGCACCACAATCGCAAGTAGTGCGGGGATGGCAGTACGTAGTAAGAGATATTCAGGAACGGTCAGTGGCAGATTTGCCTGCGAAAGATTGCGGGCGATCTGATCTGCAAACCCCTGTCGATTGATCGTCTGATTGATACGATCTGCTAGTGGGGGTGCTTCCATTTCAGAATCACTAGCATCAATTAGGTTTTGCTGACTAACATAGAAGTTCAGCCGTTCCGATGCCTGGCCACGCCGTGTAATCTGCCAGACTGCATACACTAATGATGCGACCGCAAGTGCAGCCAGAATTGAAGCAGCCAGAATGAGTACATCAGCACTGCTCATGATGGCTTCCTCCCAATAGTGTACCCAAACAATTGTGGTGGCAGATGGATATTGCGCTGCTGGAGGCGTTCGATAAATCGTGGGCGTAGACCAGTTGGCGCGATCTTTCCGAGGATCTTCCCATCATGCATGCCTTGGTGTTGGAATGTAAACAGATCCGACATCGTAACCGTATCGTTCTCCATACCAACAATTTCAGCAACATGGGTGATGCGACGCGCCCCATCTTGCATGCGTTCCAATTGGACAACTACGTCAATCGCAGCGCTAACTTGCTCACGGATGGCGCGGATGGGTAAATCCATACCCGACATCAAGACCATGGTCTCTAAACGTCGCAAGGCATCCCGCGGGGTATTGGCGTGAAGCGTTGTCATCGACCCATCGTGGCCAGTATTCATTGCCTGGAGCATATCGAGCGTTTCTCCAGCACGGCACTCACCTACAATGATGCGATCTGGGCGCATACGCAGGGCGTTGATAACGAGATCGCGCATACCGATTTCGCCTCTTCCCTCAACATTTGCTGAGCGCGATTCGAGTGGCACCACGTGGATTTGCTGAAGCTGTAGCTCAGCCGCATTTTCGATTGTGATGATGCGCTCATCCTCTGGAATGAATGAGGAGAGTACATTGAGGAGCGTTGTTTTCCCCGAACCAGTGCCGCCAGCGACAATGATGTTCAATCGGCCAAGTACACAGGCGCGTAAGAATTCAACAAGCTCTGGGGATGCCGTCCCACGTGTGACTAAATCGCTTGATGTCAGCGGAATGCGTGCGAATTTGCGGATGGTTAATGTTGGCCCTTCAATTGCCAGCGGGGGAATGATTACATTCACACGACTCCCATCGGGAAGGCGTGCGTCGACCATGGGGTTGCTCTCATCACAGCGGCGCCCGAGTGGTGAGATAATCCGGTCGATAATTCGCCGTACATGCTCATCATCGTTGAAGCTCACGTCGCTCTGATAGAGTCGACCTTCACGTTCAATCCAGATATGTTTTGGCCCATTCACCATGATTTCGGTGATGGTATCATCAGCCAGGAATTCTTCAATTGGCCCGAAGCCAAGCAGTTCAGATTGCACTAGCCGTGCTAATTTTGCTCGCTCACGATCTGATACAACCCGGCTAGTTCGGGCAAGGGCTGCATTAACAAGCTCGGAGATCCGGCGCTGGTAATGTTCAGGGGCAACCTTCCCAGGGATGATATCGGTCTCGCTCAAGAGGCGTTGCTGGACATCCTCAATCAACTCGCGATCTTCATTCGAACGAACCGCGCCACTTTGTGCTGTGCTTCGCTGTACCGGCTGCTCCACTGGTTCCGGGATGGCTGGCAATACCTGAGCAGGATTCAATGGGCTGGTGCCACTACCAGGAATATTAGCTCGAAAACGTGTCATGAGATCAACCTCCGGAATTATTGTGTGCGTCGAACAAAGCCAAGCCAGCCGCGTCGTTCATCTGATCCCGATTGAGTATCACGGTTAGAAGATCGCTTACGCGTATCAGGCCGCAACGAGAGGAGATCGACCCTGTCTCCAGTTACATAGGCAGCGAGCTTCATAACACTCTGGGCCGCCCATGTATCGGGATGTGCTAGCACGATTGGCACACCCTGGTTGATACTATGGGTGATCAAGCGCCCTTCGCTGGGGATGTTCGCCCCGATTGGGTAGCCCAAGTGGGTTTGTACATCCTGCAGCGAGATCCCCTCAATACTGGGGAAACGATTGAGTACGAGTGTTATGCGGCCTGTGCTTAGCCCGTGTTTACGCACGTAGCTCAAGAAATGCTTGGTATTCTTGAGCGTTGGGATCTCTGGGGTTGCAACGACAAGAATTTCATCAGCGCGCTGAATGAGTTTGAGTGCGATTTCATCCAGGAACGACCAGATATCGGCGACAACATATGTGTAATGTTCAAGTAGGCTATCGAGAATGTGATCGATCTGTTCAGCGGTGATTTCACTCACGACCTCAGGTTCGTTTGGTGCAAGTAAAACGCGCACGCCCGATTTATGTTCCTGAAGAACACCATTGAGCATTGTCTCATCGATCTCGGTGGACTTGCTGACCAGATCTTGCATGGTGTGACGCGACCAAAGATTGAGATGGACGCCAACATCACCAAATTGTAGGCCAAAATCGGTTAGAACAACCGGTGTAGATGTGAGTTGCCGTAGTGCTACTGCCAGATTGACCGCAATTGTTGTGGTTCCGACGCCACCCTTTGGCGAACTGACGACAACCAGTTTGCCACGCCGCGGGGCCGATGTGGGTGCTGCCTGATTACGGCGCCTGTCAATTTCGGCATTAAGCAGTGCCTGAATGGTAATCGAAAGATCTGTGTAGGGTGCTGGATGGCCAATGACATCGCGCATACCTGCATGGACAAGACGCCGCATCACAGCCGTTGTAAGATCGGGGACGATCGCAATACACGGGATATTCGAAGCGACAGTATACACTTGGCGTGCGAGACTTTCGGCATCGGATAGGTCGCGATCAATGATGATTAGATCGACAAGCCCACGCTGCGCCAGATCGACACAGGCACTCAGAACGGCAACCCGGTCGAGTCGCTCGACCCATGGCTCATCTGCGAGCCGTGACATCCAGTCTTGGTCAGTCCTATCTGGAGTTGTGATGACAGCAATGCGCGCTGATAGGCTATGTGTATTCATGAAGATGTCCTTTCCTAAGGAGTTAGGTCAAGCATTTAGCGCACGACCGTTTAGCGTATCCCATACTTTGCTGCAAGCTCATCAAAAGTGATTGTTGGTGCCTTATGTTGATCTTGGTCGATTGTCGAGCGTAATGTGAAGTCGATGATTCCACCTGAATCTTTGACATATTTGATCATGACGGCGTCCTCAGGTTTGATGCTAAGTAGGAGGGCAGTTGGCTTTCCTTCCGCTCTTTCTTCTGTGGCGGCCGCTTTGAG
>JANLSE010000560.1:0-17336 GCA_031362265.1 Roseiflexaceae bacterium | reverse complement strand
CCGGGGCTAATCTTCTTCTATACAGATGGCTGAGCGCCTTGAGCGGCAACCGCACCCATCGTTGATGGGCTTGAACAGCAATATGGGCAGAAGCTCAGTGTTGAGCGTGTCGATTTTAACTCCGCGCGTGGCCAATCGCTTGCGCGCCGCTACCAGGTACGCGCGCACCCAGCAATCGTTGTGATTGATGCATCTGGTGCAGCAACCCTTAGCATCCCCGGTCAGGCTGGTTCCGCTGAGCGGGCGCGGATTGCTGCGGCAATCGAGGCAGTGTTGCGGTGAGTTGGCTATTTTAGGAATCGAGAATGCTGCGCACCTTTTGCGCCAACTCTACCGGCGAGAACGGCTTGTGTAGAAAATGTGTGTAACTAACGAGTTGGCCGATATGGAGTATCGCATCCTCAGTGTAGCCAGAGGTGAACAGCACCTTGATACCGGGGCGCATCGTACTCAGTTGCTCAGCCAGCACAGCACCGCCCATACGGGGCATGATCACATCGGTAATCAGCAGATCGATGTGCATATCCGGCTGCTGCGCCACAAATTGCAGCACCTCTATACCATCGCCAGCCTCCAGCACAGTGTAGCCCTGGCTACGCAGCACCCGCATCGCTAGTTCGCGCACCATCGGCTCATCTTCAACCAGCAGGATCGTCTCATCGCCGCGTGGATTTGGCTGCGCCTCGATGATGGGCAGCAGGTCAAGCGGCGCGTCGACGCGTGGCAGATAGATTTTCATGAGCGTCCCGTTGTCCAGTTCACTATAGGGCAGGATGTAGCCGCCATGCTGCTTGATAATACCGTAGCATGTCGCTAGCCCCAAGCCAGTGCCTTTGCCGGGCCCTTTGGTGGTGAAAAAAGGCTCAAAGAGATGTTCCTGCACGGCAGCATCCATGCCCATGCCAGTATCGCCGATTGTCAGCAGGATATAGCGGCCTGCCACAACATCAAAATGTTTAACGCCATACTCTGCATCCAGTACAACATTCGCTGTCGTAATCGTTAGTCGGCCGCCCTGTGGCATCGCATCACGCGCGTTAATCATCAGGTTAACCACTACCTGCTCGATCTGGTTGGTATCAACACGGATGCTACCTAAGTCGGATGCTAGCAGCGTTACTAGTTCGATATGCTCGCCGATCAGATGGTGCATAAAGCCGTGCATATTGGTAATCAGTTGGTTGAGATCCATGACACGCGGCTCGATCACTTGCTTACGCGCAAATGCGAGCAATTGGCGTGTCAGGTTGGTGGCGCGATCGGCAGCTTTGCGCAGCTCCTGCATGTCTTCATGCATCGGGCTATCTGCTGGCAGATCTTCAAGCGCTAGGTCGGCGTAGCCGATGATCGCGGTCAGCAGGTTGTTGAAATCGTGTGCAACGCCGCCGGCCAGCCGCCCGACAGTCTCCATCTTTTGGGATTGAAGCAACTGTGCCTCCAGCCGCTTGCGCTCAGTGATATCGCGCGATACATTCAGCGTACTGCCCTGCTCATCAAGGATTGAGCTGGATGTTTCCAGCCAGAGCCACTCACCATTGGCATGCTTAGCGCGAACGGTGGTCTGGATATGATCTTGGTGTGCGAGCTTGGCCCACTCGCGCGCCATCAGATCACGGTCATCTGGATGTATGTTGTCGACAGGAGCTTGGCCAATCATTTTGATCGGGGCATAGCCAAGCACAGGTTGATGCGATGGGCTGGCGTAGAGCACGCGGGTCTCGGAATCTAACAGCACAATCATGTCGCGCGAGTGTTCGGCGATTAGGCGGTATTGTTCCTCGCTTTCGTGTAGCGCCGCCTCAGCACGTTGGCGCTCGGTGATATCGTGCAGCATCGACAACAAACACTGTTCACCCTCTAACTCGATCAACTCAATTGAGTTTAGCCCATCGCGTAGTTCGCCCGATTTGGTGCGGAACCGAATCTGCTGATTATGGACCGGTTGCCGCTCGATCAGCATTTGCACGGCTTGCTCACGATGGCTGGTCTTCTCCCATGTATTCAACTCAAACGTTGTTTTGCCAATTATTTCATCGCGGCTATATCCCATTATGGTAAGAAGGCTATCGTTTACATCGATAATACGCCCATCATCGAGCCGTGTGATTGTAATCCCAACCGGATTTCGCTCGAAAACTTTGGCGAAGCGTTCCTCCGACCGGCGCAGTGACTGGTGCACCTCAACAGCACGGGCCGCTGTGGCCTCACTCTTATTGATCGCCTCATGGAGCAGTTGGCTTGTTAGGTAGGCACTGCCAGCCAACATCCAAAGGTGACCGATTGCAACTATCTCCAGGAAGAAAATCGAAGCGATGGAGGTTCCATCTGGTAGCCTGAACTGCTCTGCAGGAGCGGCGAGGGAGTGATACAATATCAGATTGATGACGAATGGTGCCCCTGTGAGCCCCATCGCCCAGATTAATGGGTCGCGCGGACGCCCAAACCCTGCGGCAATCACCACAATCACGCTTAGAAAGAAGACCGCTGGGACGGGTCTTTCGACAACAACCGCCGCATAGATAATGAGCAGCACCCCACCACTGAGGAAGATCGATATCGCGCGCTGTACCTGTCCACGGCGGTTGATTACATATACGAGCAAAAAAAGGGTGAACGCGATCGCAGAGTTGACACTTGCCTGTAGGTTGAGGGCGATGATGTTTACGCTCCCCTGCACGCCCGTGACGATCATGAACAGTACCATCACAAGCGCCAGCGCCTGACCGCGTCGCAGCGTGAGTGTATCGTTCTCGTGCGATGCTACGAGGGTGAGCTTTTGGAGCATAGCCCCTCCTGTTGGGTATGAGCATTGCCCGAGCATCCAGTACGGCAAAGATACTAGGGCGATGTGCTAGTTAGAGTAAACATCCGTGACTTGACATAGTAGTTTCCAAAGGCTAAAGCTTGATTGTCTAACGATCAATTAGTTTATCCTTGGAGATCACGATCATAACCTATTTTGATGATTTCTGCACTTGGTATTATGAATAGGAGGATATATGGAAGCTATGCACTTTGTCGAGATGCAGGTTGAATTCATGGCGCGCGTTACAAACGCCGTCTATTGTAGTATGTCCACTGTGGATCGCAATAATCGGCCACGAGCACGAATCATGCATCCAATATGGGATGGCCCAATCGGTTGGTGTATATCCTGGCCAAAATCACATAAAGCCAAGCATCTCGCATACAATCCACATGTTGTTTTGGCAGATGTCCACGATAGGGACAAACCAGTTTATATCGATTGTGTCGCAGAATGGGTTGATGATCGCAGAGAGAAACAGCGCATCTGGGAACTACATCAAGCACTACCAGCACCACTTGGTTTTGATCCACAGCCACATTATGGTACGATTGATCATCCATACTATGGCTTATTGCGTTTCACACCATGGCGAATAGAATTAGCTACACTACAGGGTGAACCACTCATCTGGAGGCCACACACGTGAATGCCTATCTCGATACGATTCCATCGCCGGTTGGCCTGATTGCGTTCGCTGTCGATACACAGGGGGCGCTACTGCGGTTACGCTTTGTTGATGGCAGCTATAGCATGAGTATTGAAGAAGCACTACAGGGCGATGGATTTGCGCTATTCCCAAATGATGGGCACGCAGATCAGGCGAAACGCGAACTACAAGAATACTGGGCTGGTACGCGGCGTGTCTTCACACTGTCATTGGCCATGCGCGGCACACCCTGGCAAATTCGCTGCTGGAATGCGCTGATCGCCATTCCCTATGGTGAGACACGCAGTTACGGTACCATGGCTGCCCAACTAGGCAATCATCATGCAGCTCGGGCCGTTGGGCGTGCCAATGCCACTAATCATCTGCCGCTCGTTGTGCCCTGCCATCGCCTGATCGGTGCAAATGGCGCACTCACCGGATTTGAAGGTGGGGTGGAGATCAAGCGGCAGCTATTGGAACATGAGGGGGAAGCAATGAAGCATCGAAATATTGAAGCATTGGAGCAGAAAGCGCAGAGCGTAGAGCGCAAGACAGGGAGACAGGGAGACATTTCGCGTTCCATCGTTCCAAGAAGGACGGAAACGCAAAGACGCAAAGACGCAAAGACGCAAAGATGTAAAGATGCAAATTAACTGGACAAGTACCGCTCCAATCCTCTAGGCGTTACATCGTTCCATCGTTCCATTGCTTCATTGTTTCATTGTTTCATTGCTTCATTGCTCTATTACTCCATCGCTCCATGCTATAATCACCCTGGAACATTTCATATTCGGAGCTTGTATGTTTACTGAACCAACTCCGCCGGTTGCTGCTGCTCGTCCGCGTTCTACGCAAGTATTCGGGGTAGAGTGGACGGATGATTACTATTGGTTGCGTGAGCGTGAGAACCCAGAGGTGGTTGCGCATATCAAGGCTGAAAATAGTTATACCGCTGCTTCGTTACAGCATACCGAGCCGCTTCAGGAGCGCTTATATGCGGAACTGGTTGCCTGTGTGAAGGAGACGGATCAATCTGCCCTGTCGCCAGATGGTGCGTATCTCTATTATGATCGTACTGTTGCCGGGGAGCAATACCTATTACACTGCCGTATCCCACAGGCGGGTGGCTCTGAGGAGTTGCTGATTGATGAGAATGAATATGCCGATAGCCAGCCCTATTTTCGAATGGGCGTTTTCAAACCCAGCCGAGATCAGCAGCTATTGGCATTCGCGATGGATACCAATGGCAGCGAGCGCTTTGATCTGTATGTGAAGGATCTGACAACCGGCGCGCTCGTCGATGGCCCGATCCATAATGTCTCATATGATGTAGAGTGGGCCGCGGATGGCCGAACACTGTTTTACGCCACCTATAATGATGCATGGCGCACGTCGCGGCTCTATCGCCATACCCTGGGTAGTGATACAGCGAGTGACGTGCTGATATTCGATGAGGCCGATGAGTCATTTGATCTAAGCCTGAGTAAGACACGTAGTGGCGCATTTCTGGTGTTACGGCTGAAATCGAATATTACCAGTGAGGAATGGTTACTGCCTGCGGATCGGCCAGAAGCCAACTTTGAGTTAGTCGCTGCACGGCAGCATGGAGTCGAGTATACCACCCACCACTCCGGTGATTTCTTGTATATTCAGACGAACGAGCATGCCCAGAATTTTAAGGTGTTACGGGTTCCAGTTGCGCAGCGTGATGCCGTGCCAGATGAGATTATTCCACATAGGGCAGCCATTAGTATCGATACGCTTGAACTATTTGCCGAGTACATGGCTGTCCTGGAACGCGAGCATGGTCTGGAACAGATTCGCATTATTGAACTAGGGAGTGGTGCGCAGCATCGGGTGGTATTCCCAGAGCCGGTGTATTCCTGTAATACTTGGGGGCCCTATGCGAACCTTGAATATAAAACAACAACGCTACGGCTGAGTTATTCTTCCTTAGTGACACCACAAAGCACGATTGACTACAATATGGCGAGCCGTACATGGACGGTTGTCAAGCAGTTGGAAGTGCCAGGGTATGATCCAGCCAAATATCGCTGCGAGCGGATCTATGCAACTGCGCCAGATGGCGTGCAAGTGCCGCTTTCGGTTGTTAGCTCGGTTGATGCTCCGCACGATGGTAGCAACCCGCTGTTTCTGTATGGCTATGGCTCATATGGCGCGACAATCGACCCAGAGTTTAGTAGCCGGCGTATTCCACTCTTGGAGCGCGGTTTCACCTATGTGATCGCGCATATTCGTGGTGGTGGCGAGATGGGGCGGGCCTGGTGGGAGTCGGGTAAGGTCTTGACAAAACGTAACACCTTTACCGATTTCATTGCTGCTGCCGAGCATCTGATCGCTCAAGGTTATACGACACCTGATAAGCTGGTGATCAAAGGCCGTAGTGCTGGCGGCCTGTTGATGGGTGCTGTTACGACGATGCGCCCCGATCTGTTTCGCGCAGTCATTGCTGGCGTGCCGTTTGTTGATGTGGTGAATACCTCACTCGATCCAAGTGTGCCATTGGTGGTTGGCGAGTATGAGGAATGGGGCGACCCTCGGATCGAGGAGCAGTTTCACTATCTACGCTCCTATTCACCCTACGATTGCACCGCACCAGCCCACTATCCACATATCCTGGCAACTGCTGGGTATTTCGATCCACGTGTGCAATATTGGGAACCAGCAAAATGGGTTCAGAAACTCCGTGCAGTGAAGACCAACAGTAACCGCGCACTATTGAAAACGGAGATGGTTGGTGGGCACGCTGGGCCTTCCGGTAGGTACGATTATCTACGCGACATTGCCTTTGAATACGCATTCTTCCTCGATGCACTCGGTATGGTTGAGGAGCAATAGGATTTCGACCAAGGAGTAATCGTATGACAATCGCCCATATTGCCTTCCGTAGCATGGCGCTCGAACGAAACGCTGAGTATGTTGCGTTCATCCCTGATCCCAAGGTGGTTGGCCCAGGCCCTTACCCAGTGCTTGTGCAATTGCATGGCTACCTTGATGATCAACATGCCTGGCTCAACAAATCGCGGCTGTGGGAGCACACCAAACTCTATCCAATGATTATTGTGATGCCCGCAACCCACAATGGTTGGTGGTCGAACCTTGGGCGGCCCAACAACTGGGAAGATTATGTCTCCTTGTCTAAATAGAAAGAACCATTCATGACAAGTACATCCACTAATATTGAGACTCCAGCCCTGCCTGGCCGCTTTGGCGAATATGGTGGCAGTTATGTTCCAGAGACACTGGTACCATCGGTGCGGGCGTTAATTGCGGCATATGCTGAAGCACAGCAGGATGTGGCCTTTTGGGCAGAATTTGATCATCTACAGCGTACATTTGTTGGCCGCCCAACGCCAGTAACCTACGCGGCGCGTATGAGTGCCGATCTAGGTGGTGCTCAGATCTATCTGAAACGTGAAGATCTGGCGCATACCGGTGCACATAAAATCAATAACGCACTTGGCCAAGGGTTGTTGGCGAAACGGATGGGCAAAACGCGTGTGATTGCCGAGACAGGCGCAGGGCAACATGGTGTGGCGACTGCAACAGTTTGCGCCATGCTGGGGATGGAATGCGTTGTCTATATGGGGGTGGACGACATTGAGCGCCAGAAGCCGAATGTCTTCCGTATGCGCTTGCTGGGCGCCGAGGTGCGCGGGGTGACAAGTGGTTCGCGTACCCTTAAGGATGCGATCAATGAGGCCATGCGCGATTGGGTCACCAACCCAGATTCGTATTATCTACTTGGATCTGCACTTGGGCCACACCCCTACCCAACGATTGTAAGAGACTTCCAGAGTGTGATTGGCCGCGAAGCGCGTGCACAGATCCTGGAGGCAGCTGGCCGCTTACCCGATGTTGTTGTTGCGTGTGTTGGTGGCGGTTCCAATGCAATTGGTATTTTCAGCGGTTTCCTGGCCGATGAAGGCGTTGATCTCCGTGGTGTCGAAGCGGGTGGCCGTGGGGCCGGGTTTGGTGAGCATGCCGCACGCTTCTCGGGTGGCCGGCCGGGAGTGCTACAGGGCACTTACACCTATGTATTGCAAAACGAAGATGGACAGATCGGCCTGACTCACAGTATCTCGGCCGGGCTGGATTATGCCGCAGTTGGGCCAGAACACGCGATGCTGCACGATGCTGAGCGTGCATTCTACACGTCGGTGAACGATAGTGAGGCGCTTGAAGGCTTTCAAACACTATCCAAGCTAGAGGGGATCATCCCTGCTCTGGAGAGCGCTCATGCTGTGGCGGAAGCAATCAAGATGGCCCCAACCATGCGACCAGATCAAATCATCCTGATCAACCTTTCTGGGCGTGGCGATAAGGATATCTTTACCGTTGCGGATGTGTTGGGTGTGACGATTTGATAAGCATCGAAGCGTTGGAGCAATGGAGCCGGGTACCAGACCCAAAGGGTACCCCGGTGTAGCAGAATCTTGAATAGGGTTGTTCTCCTGCTTCGCCCAAAGGGCATCCGGTTTCAATGTTTCAATGTTTCAATGCTTGAATGCTTCAATGTTTCAATGTTTTGATACATAAGGAGATTTCCATGACAACCAGCGAGCTTAAGATTGAGAAACTAGTGACTGGGACGGGTAAAGAGGCCAAAGCTGGTGCTACTGCCGTTGTACATTACACAGGTTGGCTGACGAATGGCCAGAAGTTTGATAGCTCTGTCGATCGACGCCAGCCGTTTGAGTTTGTACTTGGACGTGGGCAGGTCATCAAAGGTTGGGATCAGGGCGTGGCCACCATGCGGGTTGGCGATAAGGTGAAGTTGACTATCCCGCCTGAAATGGGCTATGGCACGCGTGGTGCAGGCAGTGCTATTCCACCAAATGCAACGCTTGTTTTTGAGGTTGAACTTCTTGATGTGAAGGGTTAAGGAAGAACCAGGAACCAAGAACCAGCAGCACATTTGGTTCTGATGGTTCTCGGTTCCCTGTAGGAGGTGTCTCTGTGCGTACCCTCGTTCGTTTTGCAGCTGTACTCGTACTTTTTCTCATTGCAGCGAATTCTGTATGGGCTCAGCAGAGCGGTCGGTTTTACTATGCAGATGCTGGTGGGCGTCTGGATCGTGCGCAAGTCGAGGCAGCTGCGCGCCCACTCCTCGATAAAGGCGCATATGTTGCGGTGTATGCCGTTGAACGCGGCAAAGGTACCGATTTTTTGGCTGCACTGGATAATGATGGGCTGCGCAATGGCAGCACAGTTAACCCTAATTTGATTGCCATCTTTGTGTCGTTTGGGGATCGCTATAGCGAAATTCGCTACGGCGATAAGTGGGTCGATTCGCTTGGTGCCGCCAATGCCGCCGGGTCGATTCAGGATGGCACATTGAATCCTGGGTTGGCGGGAGGCGATTTCACGGATACATTTGTGAAGACCCTGAGCGCCCTGAATCGCACCGTCGATCTACGTGGTGTACCAACTGGTGATGCATCGACCCCGCCGCCAGCCAGCACTACTGGCGGGGTTGGAATCCTCGGCTGGATCGCAGGATTACTTGCGTTGATTGGTATTCCCGTTGGCTGGAATACACTCAGTAAACGGCGCGCAGCCTCGCAAGCACTCGATACGGCCCGTAAGGGCATGCAGGATGCGCGTATGCAGGCCGGAGCCGCAATTGCAGATACTGGCCAGTTGTTGCGTAATTCGCAGGAAAAAGCCCAATTCGATAAAGTCTCCTACCCTGCTGGTGATGCTACAAGTCTTGCAGAACTTCAGGCGAGTGCCGAGCAGCAGTTTAACCAGGCTCAGGAATCGTTCAATACTGCCGAAGAAGCAATTACTGGCATCAAAATCCCCGGTGTGGCAGAGTATCAAACCAGTGCTGCAACCTACACCCAAATCGTTGGTATCGTAACCTCAGTACGTGAGGTGATCACCCAGGCCGAGGAACGTAGGGCGGAACTCGATAAACAGAATGCTGCCGCCCCCGGGCAGATCGACGCTGCAAAAAAAGCCTTGGCTGACGTTGCCGAGCGCCTTGGTGTTCTGGGTAGTGATGCCCAGCCAGAGCTAATCACGCGCCCAATTGCAGCGCTGATTGGCCGCGCCGATGCGCTATTTGCTGAGCGCCGCGCGGCAGATGCGCTGCAAGCAGCACAGGTAGCGTCAGCCGCTACGACTGAATTATCTGGTGCGATTGATCGCTTCAGCGCGATCCACGAAGGAATATCACAGGCGCGTGCTGAGGCAGAGCAAGTTGTTGCACAGGGTTTTCGTGTTGAGGATGGCCTGAAAGCATTGAATACCGCCGAGGGTGTGCTATCTCAGGCTGCACGTGCATTAGAAGATAATGGGGCACCAGCTGCGCTACCATTGCTCGAACAGGCCGAAGCTGCGCGTGTGGAAGGCTCGGCCCAAGCTGGAGAACTACCAGCACTCTATGCTACCAATACGCAGCGTATTCTGGCGCTACGCCAGGAACATGTGGCGGTTACTGCGTATCTTGATGAAGGCAGGCGTACCTTCGATATTGTCGATGAATTCGCTGAACGAACCTGGAGCGACATTCGCGGTAATGGCAGCGAAGCTGAGGCCGCCACCGCCGAGGCTGGCCAACGCTTAGAATCGGCAGAGCTTGGCAATACAATGGAAACACAGCAGTTTCATGCAGTCCGACAGAATCTGGATACAACTACCGAGCGCTTAGCCTTTGCACGCAAACTGATCGATACGATTATTCAGCGCCTCAAGGATCTTGAAGCTGCGCGTGTAGCAGCTCGTGATGAAGTGGCTGCCGCAGAAAAAGATATCGAGGCAGGCTGGGCTTTTGTGCGTACCAATGACGCTGATGTTGCAAAAGGCCCAGAGCAGACCCTCATGCAAGCGGCTGGGTTGCTCAAACAGGCTCAAGAAGAACTGACCCAACAACGCCCCGACTGGATCGTCATTGTCAAAACCGCTCTGGAGGCCAATCGATTGGCCGATGAGTCGCTCATCAACGCGCGTAGTGAGGTTGATGCGATTAGCAAACTGCGCGATCAACTTCAGCGTGCTCAGCAACTAGCGGTTGGCGAAATACAGAAGGTTCAGCAGTTTGTGGCTGTGCATAGCGCGGATCTCCCACCCGATGCCCAGCGTAGAGCGGCCGCTCTGCAGAATGATGTTCAGTTGGCCGCAAATGCTGCCCAATCAGTAGCCCAGCAGCAGGAGGCCGCACGAGTAGCAGCGCTACGTGATGCTAACGCTCAATATGCTGCATTGCATCAACGGATCGAGACCATCTTCCAAGAGCTCTATAATGCGTTCCAGCAAGCCGAAGATCGCCGCCGCCGTGTTAGCGAAGCCCTTGAATCGGCTCGAAATGCGATTGCCAGTGCTGATCGCGAATGGCGCAATGGTGGTGGCATGATCAGCAATAATTCACAGGGTATTGTGCTGCTCCACAGTGCGCAGGCCCAGATAGCACGGATTGGTGAAGTACATGATGAACAGCAAATGCAACATGCGCTCCAGGAAGCCAGTGCTGCGAAAATGGCCGCTGGTCAGGCCGAATCGATCTTCCATCAAGAGATTCAACACTACCGCCAACAACAACGTGATAGTGGCCAGGAACTCGTAAAGGGTGTAATCATCGGCTCGCTGCTCAGTGGCGGTGGACATAGTTCGGGTGGCTCATGGGGTGGCGGTAGCTCAGGGAGTAGCTCTGGCGGCTCATGGGGCAGCGGCGGTAGTTCGGGCGGGAGCTCATGGGGTGGTGGCGGTAGCTCGGGTGGTAAGGGGTGGTAGAGCGCAAGAGCGCAAAGCGCAAAGCATTGAAGCCGGGTACCCTTTGGGTGTAGCATTGAAGCGAAAGAACGTTGGAGCGTTGGAGCGCAGAGTGCCAAGCGGAAAGCGCAAGAGCAGCATCTGGCGGTTGTGCGTTGTGGGCTGTGCGTTGTGTGTTGTGTACCCGCTGGCTCATTCTTGGTTCTTAGCGGGCGAACACAAGGTTCGCCAGTACGATGCTGAGAAGAGGATGGGTCGTGTTGGCTCTTAGCGTACTGGGTGAACACAAGGTTCTTGTTCTCTTATTCTCTTATTCTCTTGTTCTCTTGTTCTCTTGTTCAAGTTTGGTTCTGCGGTTCTGCGGTTCTGCGGTTCCGCGGTTCTGCGGTTCCGCGTTGTGTATTGGGAGAACGTTTCATGCCATTACGTCTCATGATTGACACTGATGTGGCTTTCGACGACTGGATGGCCGTTCTCTTCTTATTGCAGAGTCCGCTTGTTGATGTGTGTGCGCTGACGGTGGCAGCAACTGGTGAAGCGCATGCACGACCAGGGATGCAGACACTTCTGCGGCTGTTAGCATTAACCACCCATCCGGATATTCCTGTTGCAGCTGGGCGCCGCAAGCCGTTGACGGGCACTCATACCTTCCCGTTACTTCTACGTCTGGTGATGGATGTTCGCTTTGGGCTGAAACTGCCAAAGGCACGCAAGCGGCCAGTGAAAGAAACGGCAGTACAGTTACTGGCGCGCCAGTTGCGCGCAAACGATGAGCAAACCACGATTGTGGCACTTGGGCCACTAACAAACCTAGCGGAATTATTGCTTGTCGAGCCTAGCCTAGGTGCCAAGATTGCTATGATCTATATTATGGGTGGCGCGCTTGATGTCCCTGGTAATATTCCTGAGGTGAATGCGCGTATCAAGAACCCATATGCCGAATGGAATGTCTTTGTCGATCCATATGCGCTTGATGTATTGCTCCGCTCGGGTGTGCCGCTTACATTAGTGCCCCTCGATGTGACCAATCAATATCAACTGACGCCAGCATTCATTAAGCGTCTTGGGCAACATCAATCTACCCCCGCCGCAGAATTTCTCTATCGTGCATTGCGCCGCCTGGCACGTGTCGTTGGTGCGCGGCCGTACTATTTTTGGGATCCCTTAACGGCAGTGGTAGCGGCATGCCCAGAATTGGCTACCTTCCGAGATGAGTGCATTCGTGTCATTCAGGAAGAAGGCCAGCAATCTGGGCGGACGATCATTGATCCCGTTGGCTACCCGGTGCGAGTATGTGTCACAGTCGATCCAGCAGCGTTTGAGGATCTGTTTCTTAGTGAGGTCAATCACACTCGTGAGTGAATCGCATCCTGCCCAATTCGCGTCTCGGGTTTAGCTTCACCACAGAGACGCAGAGTTTAGCCATACGCGAGCGCTCTTTGCGTCTCTGTGGCGAAGCTCTCTGTTTGGCCGCAGCTTGGTATTATGCGGTATAAAGCCCTTCTCTGCGTCCCAACTCCTATTTCATTAACATCAGTAGCATGACAACCGATGTACGCGCACTAACACTATGCGGCAGATGCGCTGGCATGTGTGCCCAGGTCTGTGGCTGCGCCTCGACAACCGTATCCCCCAGTGTCAGTGTTGCTTCCCCAGTAACAATATGGATGATTGCTGGCATAGCAGCTGTATGCTTTGAGAGCTCCTGACCAGCAGCAAAACCAAACAGCACCACCTTCAACCGATCGTCTTGATAAACCGTTCGGCTCATCGTTCCATCTTCAGGGATGGTTACCTGATCCGCAAGACTCTGAAACCAGGTTGCATCCACGGTCGCTCCTTTATCGCTCCACAATCAACCTATCCCTTCGGAAAACTCGCCACGAGGGGATCATAGCACGCAAATATGCAGCCTGTCTGTGACATTTCACACAATGGTTGCGCGGCCAGCACCCAGATCAGGTCTCGCCGCGCAACCGCAGCACAATCAGAGCGTTATTGTCTGCCCACAGGCCAGAACCTGTAGCCCGGCTGCATCGCCGCCAAGTACCTCGATGCTTGGTTGCCATGCGCCATCGCCACCCTTATGTTGGGTATAGGTTCCCCAGGCGCGGCCATTCGACCAGAAGACACGTGCTTCATCCTGCTCAATCACTGCTTGCCGTAGATCGAAACGAATCCAGCCCTCGGCGGCATTACAGGTGAAGCCACTCAGGGCAGGCAATAATGCCCAACTCGACATGGCACGGGCATAATGGTGGCCACACTCAACCTCATCCCATGGATTACGCAATTCACCATCATGGCGCGCTCGTACCGCCTGTACCAGGCGTAGGCCAGATTCCACCTCACCAGTGTAAATCAGGTGTGCCGCAACCTGATATTCAACCCCTGTCCAAACCTCATCGGAATATGGGAATGGGAAGCGTGGCCGCCCACCACGAGGCCATGAGCAGAGGATCAGCCCTTGGTCGTCATTCAACACATAGCTACGCTGGCAGTTGACATGATCACGGAAGTTTTCGCGGAAGTTATGTTCAACAATCGCCACAAGCGATGCGTGTGCACGCTCGGCTGGCACAACATCGCCTAGCCCAAGGATACATGCATGAAGCTGCCCAAGCAGTTGATCGGAGAGACAACCTGCGCCGTGTTGATACGGGTGGGAATCAACATCTTCCAGCCGCTGTTGGTAGTATTCGCCATTCCAGAGGCTTGTATCCACAACTGGTGCCGCTTTGGCATAGGCACTGCGGCATGCTTCGGCAAATGCTGTGTCGCCAACTGCCTCTGCTAATCGTTCGGAAGCACGTAGCGCGGCCAGATGATAGATCGCGCTCAACGGATTTGGGCCATAGAACTCAATATCGTAGGTATTATGCTGGCGGCCATCAAGCATGCCATCACGGTTGGTATCCCATTGCATTTCGGCAAATGCCATTGCACGCTTGGTTCCTGGCCAGACGCGTGTGAGCCACTCGCGATCACCACTCAGTTGCCATTCACGGTATACCCGCAGAATACTGCCCATCTGGCCATCGACCGCCGCTTCGGGTTTTTGTTCGCCCCACTGCCAGAGAAACACATCATCGAAGGTTTTAAAGGTGCGGAAGCTCTGATAGCCAGAAGGCTCGGTCTCGATGGCAAATTCGATCTCGCGCATACTTCGTTCAAGCGATGGGAATAGGTAGGCTATCGTGTAGGTATAGGCCCAGACATGTGTACATGATCCGGCGCAACAGCCGCCATCATCAAAGCAGCCTTCCCAGCCATAGAAGCGCCCATCGGCCAGCCAGAAGCATGTTGGGCTACGCGCCGCGACAATATTTGCAGAGATGGCATCAGCAACCTCAGCAGGTAAGGTTCCACCAAATATGGCATACTGAAACGCACGTGTTGCAGCATCCAGGCGGGCGAAATTGGTCGCGGTATAGGTGGCAACATCCCACGCCGAATCAAAGCGCGTTGCATACTGATTGCGATCAACAGACCCTTCGCCCTTTTCCCAGCCATGCGCTCGATTTGGCATAAACCAGGACAGGAAGAACCTGTAGGTACGCTCCTCACCCACCGAGAGTGTGTCGACAATCCCAACCGATCCAGTATCGCTATGCCCCATTGCGCTTGGCGTATCATAGCCAAGATCGGTCAGTAACCCATCTTCAACAAGATCATCCCAGAACTCACGCAGGTAATCATACCAGGCGCCACGTAGCCATGCACGTTTCAGCGTTGTTGAGGGGTGGTTGGTTGCAAGTGCCATACTGCCGTAATGGACACTGTCCACGCCAAATTGCTCACTTGTCATGGAAAGACCAGCCAACGGTTCTTCTGCGCGTGCATCATTGCGGTTGAGGCCAACGCCACCGCCTTGCAGATTCTGGAAGCGGTCACGCCCGATCCCACCAATCGCATTGGCTAATGAGCCAACCAATGTTATTTGAACAGTCTGATCGCTGCGATTCGCGATTGTGTAGCTGAGGATAGCGCAAGGTATTCCGGAATCTTCTGGGTTGAGTGGCACGAACGGGGTATAGGCTTCGAGTGTAATATCGAGTGGAAGTGAAGGGTCGCTCAATTCTACTGTCGCAATTGGGTACGCCCCACGGAAGGTTGCGTTCGCCATACGCGGCAGCCCTGCATTGGTAGAGGGATGATAGCCATGCGATTCACGATGAGGTGGTAGGAGTGCGCCTTCGAGAACCCGCACAACCGGTTGGTCGACACCAACCTGGGCACGTAGTGCAAAGAACGTATTTGGAAGCGTATTGCCCTTGCCAGCGCGATTGAAGATCTCCCAATCGCGGAATTGGCCGCGCCCGCCAAGCGAGACATTGCCAGTACCGATCCCGCCCAATGGAAAGGCAACCTCGGCCAAACGACGCCCACTGAAGGTGCGCTGGCCGCGTAGGGTGTGTGGATGGTTCATTCTCACAGCTCCTCTTGGTTGTATCGTGTGGTGCGGGTTATCTTAGCATAGTTGGTGACACGCTTAACAGCCTGAGCATCAGCCATTACAAGGCGTACCCAAAATGATAAACCTGCCCCAATCCCCTGCGCTATAGTATGGTTGGACTACAGGCGCTTGTTCGGTGATTCTTCCTACTGTTGCTGCCTCGCAATCAGTATTTAGAGGGGAAAGTGTTTCCAAGAATTTTCGTAATAAGGCTTCAAGAAGGATTAATATTGAACTTTTTTTGTAAAAGCTTTTGAGGTGTTGTATAATCAAGTAACCTAAGGTAAGGAGGATTTATCATGAGGGAGGTTACCGTGACACAAGACTACGAAATGCAGGATGTGCCGGTAAACTCTTTGATGTTCGATACCGAGAACCCGCGCCTTCCATCAACGATCACCACTTCTAATGAGCAAGCAGTGATTGATTGGAGGTTAAAGGATGCGACGATTGTAGAGCTTATGGGAGCTATAGGGCAGAAAGGCTATTTCCCTGGTGAGCCGTTACTTGTAATAGAAGATCCGAATCACAAGCAACAGTATATTGTTGTTGAAGGTAATCGTCGACTGACAGCCCTCAAACTTCTACTCAACCCAAACTTGGCATCCCGCTTAAAAAAATCTGTCGAGCAAACATCTGTTGAGGCGCTATACAAACCGAAGGAAGCTCCTGTCGTAATTTTCGATAAGCGTGACCAAATATTGGACTATCTTGGCTATCGCCATATCACCGGTATCAAAGCATGGAGCTCTCTTGCCAAGGCTAAGTATTTGGCGAAGTTACGAATGACTTTAGGAGTCACCGAGCCGCAGGAGCAATATAGAGCTTTAGCAAAATCGATAGGTAGTAGAACTGATTACGTTGCAAGAATGCTAACGGGTCTTGCTGTTTATAATACTATTGTAGAGAACGATTTTTTTGAAATTGAAGACCTTGAAGAGGAGTCTATTGATTTCTCAGTCTTGACAACTGCGTTGAGTTATAGTCATATTGTTAAGTTTCTAGCCTTACAGAGCAATCAAAAGGAGAGTTTGACGGGGTTAAACATTCATAACCTTAAGGAGTTAACCGAATGGTTGTTTAGGAAAGACTCCCTAGGAAAAACAAGGCTCGGTGAGTCACGAAACCTTATTGAGCTAAACAAAATAGTGAATAATCAACGCGCCTTAGCGGCTTTTAGAGGAGGTGATACCTTAGCAACAGCATATCTACTAACAGACGCTCCTGATGAGATTTTCCAGAATTCTATTGGCGAGTCAAAAGCTCGTCTAGAGGCCGCACGAGATACTTTCCATAAAGTCGCTTCTGTTTCTCAAAATGACTCCGAAAATCTTGGCGAAGTGTACAAATTGGCTCGAAATATAAAATTTTTAGTAGATCAGAGATTGTTAGACGACTCAGAATAGGGGGTTCTTGTGGCAGCGCCTATACACTTCCGTTCCTTACCTAGTTTTTCTGAAACTCATCTATGTTGCGATTTTATCGAACTACTTTGCTTGGTAAGTCGAGATGGAGAAGTTTCTAAAGCAGATATAGCTGATCGTCTAATTGAAATCCAAGGTGTAGATGCATCTACGACAGAATCTGATTCAGAAGAGAATAATGACGTTGATAAAAGTTTGAATTTTAAAGACAATACTAGCGAAATTAACGATAGAATGGAGAGAAGACTTATTGATTGGTTTTCA
>JANLSE010000555.1:0-6137 GCA_031362265.1 Roseiflexaceae bacterium | reverse complement strand
TGGAGACAATTACGCTGTTTGTGACACTGCTTGTGAAACTGGCGCGTATGAGAAATAGCGTATGAAGAACTGCATGGGGTTGGATCTGGTGCAATAAGTCGATTGCACCTATCGCCACTCATGCGCGCCTTGCGGTATAATCCAGAGCGAACAAAATGCACATGAGCAGATTCGCGAAAAGCTATGCCAGCGAACATTCCGATCCACCCGGCTCGTCGCCGCTTCCGCCAGCAGATTGCCCGCCCGGACGCGCAACTCAACCTGGCCGACGCGGCGCTCTGTATTGCCTGGGAGGATCGCGGCCAGGGCGACCCCGATGCGGCTCTGCAGACACTCGATCAGATCGCGGCAGGCATTGCACCACAACTCGTCGATCTGGATCATCCGCCCAGCATTGTCCAACGCCTCAATGCCTATCTATTCGAAGATCTTGGGTTTCGTGGCAATACCTGGAGCTATGGCGAGCCGGAAAATAGCTACCTCGATCATGTGCTCCAATTGCGGGCTGGGTTGCCGATCACACTCTCGCTACTGTATCTGGAGGTTGGTTGGCGTCTTGCACTTCCAGTGGTCGGTTGCGCATTACCAGGCCATTTTATTGTATGCTATAGCACCACAGACGAGCGGATCTTTATCGATCCATTTCATCGCGGCCGCCGCTGGAGCTTGGCTGAGTGTGAAACCCAGGTGCGCCTGTTCTATGGGAATGCATCGCCAGAATTGATTAGCTTGGCAATGGCACCCCCATCGCGTCATGCCATCCTTGCCCGCATGCTCCGCAACCTCAAGGGTGCCTATATTGAGCGCAATGATTTAGAACACGCCTTCACCGCCGTGGATCGCGCGCTGCTGATTGAGCCAGAATCCACGCAGGATATTCGCGACCGCGGGTTGCTCCACAGCCGTTTAGGGCATATTCACCAAGCGCTCGAAGATTTTGAAACCTACGCACGCATGTCTCCAAATGCTTCCGATCTCGGCACAATACGCCACCATGCACGCAAACTCGTCGAACGGCTTGGTCGTTCCACTTAATACACGAAATGCAGCGCAGAATATGAGACAGGGAGACACGGAGACAGGGTGATGCTCACATGCTCTTGCGCTCTTGCGCTCTTGCGCTCTTGCGCTCTTGCGCTCTTGCGCTCAGTACAGTTTCCCCTCGCGCTTGGCTCCGGTGTAATCGATATACACGACCTTGGTTTCGGTGTAGAAATCGAAAGCCTCAGCGCCTTGCTCACGTGGGCCAACGCCAGTATTCTTCACGCCGCCAAATGGCATCTGCGCTTCACCGCCGAGGGTTGGCGAGTTCACATGGGTCATACCCGTCTCGATCTCATCGATATAGCGGAACATGCGCCCCATATCGCGGGTGTAGATACTGGAGGTGAGGCCAAACTCCGAACTGTTGGCAACTGCCATTGCTTCCTCGAAATTCTCAACTCGCACAACCGAGAGCACTGGCCCAAAAACCTCTTCACAATGGATGCGCATCTCTGGTCGCACCCGATCAAAGATTGTCGGCTGCACAAAGAAGCCCTTCGCCAGTTCACCATCAGTTGCACGCGCACCGCCAGCCAGTAACTCGGCACCTTCACTCTTGGCAACATCAATATACTCAAGAACCTTCTGCATCTGGCTCTCATCCACACTCGGCCCCATATCGATGCCTTCTTCAAGCCCATTGCCAAGCCGCATCTTGGAAACACCCGCCATGAGCTTCTCCAAGAACGCATCTGCCACCGGATGAACCAGGATGACTCGGCTGGTTGCAGTGCAGCGCTGGCCGGTCGATCCAAAGGCACCTGAGGCGACACCCGCAACGGCCAGATCCAGATCGGCATCTTCCAGAACAATCACTGGATTCTTGCCGCCCATCTCGCATTGTGCACGAATGCCACGCTTGGCTGCCTGCTGATACACCCCAAGCCCAATTTCAGTTGAGCCAGTGAAGGATACTGCCCGCACCGCTGGGTGATCCAGTATTGCGGTGCCAACTTCTGCGCCACCACCATATACCATATTCAGTACACCAGCGGGTAGCCCAGCATCCACAAAGCATTCCACAATCAATTGGGTGCTTTCTGGGGTGAGCGTGGCTGGCTTAAAGACAATTGTATTGCCAGCGACCAGTGCTGGGGCGATCTTCCAAACCGGAATGGCAACTGGAAAATTCCATGGGGTGATCAATGAAACTACACCAAGCGGCTGCTTCATGGTATAACCAAGATTATCCGCCAATTCAAGCGGAATAACCTCACCATTCAAGCGGCGGCCATGGGCACCACAGAATTCCGCAATGTTGATAGAGCGCTGTAGCTCACCTCGCGCCTCAACAATGATCTTACCCTCTTCACGGGTAAGTGCTCGCGCAATCACCTCGCGCCGCTCACCCATAATCTGGGCGGCACGCATCACAATCGCGCCGCGCTTTGGTGCAGGCACTTTCCGCCAGCTCTGAAAGGCCTGCTGTGCAACTTCAACTGCCGCAAGTGCTTCCTCGCGTGTTGAGAGTGCTACTTCACCAATCAGATCATCACGATTGGCTGGGTTAATGTTCTGGAAGCGTCGTGACGACTTCGACATGACCCAATCGCCACCAATCAGATTATGGTATGTCTTCATTGACCGTTCCTTTATAAATATCTTGTCGCATGCCGCCATTATACCGCGAACAGGCAGTCTGGCTGCTGTTTTAGCATACTGTCGCTAGTCCCATCCGGAATCGGTACCGCCGCCCTATTGTAGCCTGCGAGCGTCCGTGGTATTATAGTAGTGTGGGATTGTACATTCGCACTACTCTTGATCTCTACCCACGGCACTCTGGTGGTAGAATTTCGCTCATCCTGTTCCCGAAGTGTCAACCGTTTTGTGAGTCAGCACTCCCCTGATGCTGAGAAGCTCGCCTGGTGTGGAGGGTGGCGATGGCGCTCCTTGGTAATATTCGCGATTTCGGCCTTTCCGATTTCTTGTATCTCGTGGATCGTGGTTATAAGACGGGCTGCTTGCATTTGGCACGCGGCGGTGATGTGGCATCCCTGTTTTTCGACAAAGGGAAGCTGGTTACCGCTACCCGTAATAACTTAGTGCTTCCTTCAGCAGATTTGCTTGTTAGCAAAGGCAAACTTACTCCGCAGCAGGCACAGGAAGCGATCCAAGTTCAGCGGAACGATAGTGGTGCAAATGTGTCGCACGTTCTGCTTGAACTGAACTATCTCTCGGCCGATGAGTTGCAGCGTGTGCTACAACAACATATTGAGGAATCGGTCTACACACTCTTTGGTTGGCCGGAGGGCGATTTTCGCTTTGAACAGAATCAGCGCCCTGATCCAGAGTCGCTGGTGATGCCAGCCCCGTTGCCAGTTGAGCACCTGATCATGGAGGGTGTACGGCGTATCGATGAATGGGGGCGTATCCGCGATCGCATCCCCAGTAACGATATGATCGTCAAATTTGTTGATCAGCCAGGCGATAAAGCGAAGGGGATCAACCTTGCCCCTGAAGAATGGCGTGTGTTTGCACGTATCAATGGCAAGGACTCATTGGCAGAGATTTCACGCAAGACGAACTTGAGTGATTTTGATGTGAGCCGGATTGTGTATGGGTTTCTGACAGCGGGCCTTGTGGATGTTCTTAAGAAACAACAACCGGTACCCGTCGATGCGTTGGGGCGGCCAATTCCAGATGCGCCGCGCGTGAAGAAGAATTTGGTCTCCCGGATTATCAACCGCATTCGTGGTATGTAGCCGACACGGTCTGATCGGAGTGTGGCGCAGTCCACCACTAGTCTGAGGCGATGACTATGACATTCGAACCGCAGAGTGCGGGCCCGCAGCGCAGAGGCGGGGTGCAGACGGTTAAGATGGTAATCAGTGGCGCGGTGAACGCAGGTAAAACTGAGTTCATTAAAAGTATCAGCGAGATTGAAGTGGTCTCGACTGAGCGCCGGGCAACTGATGATACCAAACTCATTAAAAAAGAGACAACCGTCGCGATGGATTTCGGACGTATTGCGATCTCTGAGGATTTGGTGCTGCATTTGTTTGGCACACCGGGCCAGAAACGCTTCGATTTTATGTGGGAGATCTTGTCTGAGGGTATGCTCGGCCTGATTATCCTTGTCGATAGCACTCGGCCTGAGACATTCCGTGAGACAAATCGCATCATCGATTTCTTCATCTCATATCGGGATACGCCGTATGTCGTGGCTGCCAATAAACAGGATAAACCAAATGCCTGGGCGCCCGACGAACTGCGCCTCGCGCTACGTCTTCCACCGCACATCAAGGTGCTGCCCTGCCGTGCCAATGACCGCGAGAGTGTCAAGTCTATTTTGCTCGAATTACTTGAGGTCATTCTGCAACGTAGCGAAGACTAGAACTCTCCGTCAATAGCCAATATATCTTCCGTCGCCGTAACTGGACACAATGACGTGTCTGGTTACGGCGTTTGTATATAGCATAAACAGATGCAGCAATTTTCTGCTTTGAATAGCCAGATCGCGACGATTCAGCTCACTCTTCTGCTGTGGTTTGCCCAAAACGCCCGTGATCTGCCATGGCGCCGGACACGCGACCCATACCATATTCTGGTTGCGGAAATCATGTTGCAGCAAACCCAGGTCGATCGGGTGATCCCCAAATACCTGGCGTTTCTGGCTACCTTCCCAACCCTCACCGATCTGGCGCAGGCCTCAACAGCGGAGGTGATCCGTATGTGGGCTGGGCTGGGCTACAATCGGCGTGCAGTCAACATGCAGCGCGCAGCGCGGGCGGTGCTAGAACAGTACGCAGGCCAGTTCCCACATGAAATTGCCACGCTACTCACACTTCCAGGCATTGGGCCATATACCGCTGGCGCGATCGCCTGTTTTGCATATGAACAGGATGTGGCATTCCTGGATACCAATATTCGGCGGGCTATCCGGCGTTTGCTCTTTTCACCAACAGATACACCATCCGAGCAGGAACTTCAACACACCGCTGCAAGCTGTGTCCCTGCAGGCCAGGGCTGGGCCTGGAATCAGGCAATCATGGAACTTGGCGCACTAATCTGTACTGCTGCATCTCCGGCCTGCTGGCGCTGCCCGCTACGCGATTCCTGCACCGATTACGCTGCCCGTAGCGCACAGGATAGCGAGGCACTGTCTGGTTTCCTTACTGGCCAGCTAGCGCCGCAGCCACAGCGCCGAATTGCCGAAAAACGCGAAACCCCATTTGTTGGTTCAAATCGCTTCTACCGTGGGCGGGCCATCGAGGCATTGCGTAGCGCTGCTACAGGCCTGTCGCTGGCCGAGCTTGGGCCAACTGTCAAAGAGAATTACACCAATGAGGATATGCCCTGGCTTCAGAACCTTGTTGCTGGGTTGGTCCGCGATGGCCTGGCAAGCTTCAATGGCGAAAGCGTGCAATTGCCGGAGTAGGCGAGGAACTGCGGAACTGCGGAACCGCGGAACCAAGAACCAAGAACCAAGAACCGCAGAACCGCAGAACTGCAGAACTGCAGAACCGTCCACTGCTCCAACGTTCTGCGCTTTCCGTTCCAACGCTCCAACGCTCCAATGCTCCACCCAGAGGTTACCCGGCTTCATTGCTTCATTGCTTCACCATTCCAACGTTCCAACGCTCGATCGCTCCAATGCTTCATTGCTTCATTGCTTCACCATTCCAACGTTCATAAGGAGGCTCTATGTCATGCATTCTCGCCGCCACACATCATGATCCCGAAGGGCGATTGACCGCCCAATTCGTGCGGGTGCTACCAATCTTGCGCGAAGTGTTCTCGAATATTGCGGTGCTTGCGACCGATACGACCGATGCGGCCAGCCTGGCATGCATTGCTGGCGCGGAGATTCTGGTGCGGCAGACGCCAGCAGTTGGCCATGTGCTGCTTGGGCGTGCACGGCGTGGTGCGGTGCAAGCTGGCCTGGAACTTGCTGGCGATCAATTGCTGTTCTGCGATCTGGATCGCCTGCTGCACTGGGCGGAATACCATCCCGATGAGTTACTTACAACTGTAGTGGCATTACCTCAGTTTGATTGTACCGTCCTTGGGCGTACCGATCACGCCTTCGCGAGCCACCCACGTACCCAGCGCGATACGGAGGCGATTGTGAATAGTGTGTTCGCTCAGGTGAG
>JANLSE010000525.1:0-21888 GCA_031362265.1 Roseiflexaceae bacterium | reverse complement strand
TTTTGTGTCATACAGCTTTGTAACCCACTCTTGCATCGTGTAGAGGATAAAGCGTTACTCGACGCGCTCGCCGCTGGGCGCGCAGCTATTCGTTACTAGAAGGAGATCACAATGCACCCGCTTCTTACGACTTGCCCTGTTACTGGAACACAACTGATCGCGACGCGTTTAGAGAGCCCCGAGAGTGGAATCGTTATTGAAGGCCAGTTCAGTTTGGGATGGATCGGGCGGTTAAGCCCAGAACAGCTTGAATTTGTGGAGATACTGGTGAAAAATCGCGGCAATATTAACAGTGTCGCGAGCGAGCAGAAGATTGCCTATAACACAGCGCGTAGCCGCCTGGATGATATCGTGACAGCTCTTGGCTATTCACAGCCCGAAGAGAACCATCGCCCCGATCGGCGTGGTATTCTCGATCAGCTAGCGGCCAAGACAATTTCGGTTGAAGAGGCAATGCGCCTGCTGAAGGGATAAAACTATGTCAACAAGTGATGAACGCTTGCGTATTCTGAAGCTGATTGAAAGTGGCCAGATTAGTGCTGAAGAGGGGGGGCGCCTGATTGAAACGCTCGATATCGAGGCCACGCGTACTCGGGTTGCAAATCGGCCACGCTCACTGCGCATCCAGGTGACAGATCTGGCAACTCGGCGGCATAAAGTGAATGTGACCATTCCGGTGAGCCTGATGGGTGTTGGTCTTAAACTCGGGGCACGTTTATTCCCCCGCACAACCGAAGCGATTGCCGACGATTTGCGTCGCGCTGTCGAGACTGGTGCAAGCGGGCGCATGTTCGATATGCAGGATTTAGAAGAGAATGAACGGATTGAGATTTTTTTGGAAGTGTAGCACGCCAAGCTAGGCGCGTGACAACTGTGATATAGAGGAGGCTACCTAATGTTTGAGGATACATACAGCAGCGAGCAAGTTCAGCGCATTGTACTGAATGAATGTGATGGCGATCTCAATATTGAGGCTCACGATGAGCCGCAGATCATGCTTTTTTGCGATGAGCAGCCGCGTGCGATTAAGCTTGAAAATGGCGCACTCATGATCAAAGGTGTTGAGGATGATCTGAATATTCGTATTCCCTATGGGCTGCAATTGATCATTGATTCGGTGAGTGGTGATACGAGTATTCGGGGTGCCGGTGAAGTTTCCCTTAGCAACGCCAATAGTGATGTTTCCCTGGCTGAATGTAGTGGCACGCTGCGTCTAGCCGAGGTTCATAGCGATCTTCAGGTTGAGGACAGTGGCTCATTGATTATCAGCTCAGAAGTTCATGGCGAGGCCACACTCCGGCGCGTTGGCCAGATTGAGCTTAACAATGTGCAAGGCGATGTTTCGATTGAAGATGCACAGATAGTTTCGATCCGTCGTATCCATGGTGAGCTTTCTGCTAAGCGGGTTGCTGGTAGCCTGCGTGTGGAAGCAGTTGAGGGCGATGTATCGGTGAAAGATATCTCGGGCGAGGTATCAATCGGTAGTGCAAATGGCGAAGCGCTGTTTGAGGGCATTGGCCAGCTTGTGGCTGGGAGCGTTGGTGGCGATCTGCATGCCCGTAGAGTCGCTGGCGCATTACGGATTGGGAATGTTGGCGGCGATGCCGATGTTGGCGAGGTGGACGCACAAATCGATATTGGCAATGTGGGTGGTGATTGTGTACTCAAGGCGGCCGCCGCATTGCTCAATATTGGCAATGTAGGTAGCGATTTACGCCTGAGCAGCGATTTCCCAGTTGGCAGTACAACCCGCGTACACGTTGGTGGTGACGCTCGCATTGAACTGCCAAATGATGCCAATGTGGTTGTCAAAGCCTTCGTTGGTGGTGAGGTGAGTGGGAAGCGTGGTATTCGTGGTAGCGGGCCTTGTAGCTTTGTGTTTGGCGCAGGTGCGGCCACGCTCAGCTTGCATGTTGGTGGCGACCTGGATTTGCGCGGTGGCGGTGAACCACGCAGTACCGGTGAGCGTTGGGAAGCGACTGGCGAGGAGTTTGGTCGTGGCATGGAGCGCTGGGGTGAGGAGTTTGGCCGCGACATGGAGCGCTGGGGTGAAGAGTTTGGTCGCGATATGGAGCGCTTTGGCCGCGATATAGAGCAGGCTGGACCTGGCCGTGCCGAAGAGATCACACGCAAGATCGAGGAGCGTACCCGTGAAATCCGTGAGCGCACCGAGCGTGCTGCCCGCGAGGCAGAGGAGCGTGCGCGGCGGGCAGAGGAGCGTGCGCGGCGAGGGGAGGAACGTGCGCGGCGGCATGGCGAACATGGTGAACATGGTGAAGAGCGCAAGGAGCGTGTGCGGATTGTGATCAATGATCGCGAATGGCGTTTTGATCCGGAGCGTGTCAACCAACTCAAAGAGCGTGCGCGGCAAGCCGCAGCCGAAGGTATTGCTGGTGCGCTTGAGGCTGTTGAGCGTGCGCTGGCTGGTATGGCCATTCCATCATCGCCATCAGCACCAACACCACCAACACCGCCATCGCCATCGCCAGTAATGCCAATGGCGCCAATGCCACCTGTACCGCCAATACGACCAATGCCGCCAATGCCTGGAGCAACCCAACGAGTGGAGGTAGAAGTTGTGGATAATCTTACATCAGCCGAGGGGCAAATGCCAGCTACCGGTGTGACAGTGAAAATCCCAACCCCAGCTGAGAGTGCGACGCTTGAAGAGCAACGTGCCGCTATTCTTCAGATGGTTGCCGAGGGTCGGATCACACCCGAAGAAGGCGATCTTCTGCTGGAATCGATTGGCTAGGATAGTTCGGCCTTAGTATGTATGATATGGAAGAGCTAGAATGGGCATGGATGTTGATCCATGCCCATTCTAGCTATAAGAGTGAATATAAAGTGTTTGAGATCTGGATATTATCCTTCCAGCTTGCGCTTAAGGTCGTCCAATGATTGCTTGAGGTCTTTTTCGTTCTGGCGCTCCACAAAGAGCTTATTAGCGAGCGCGCCAAGTACTGCGCCACCTGGGACTGTATATTCAACACCAACCCGTACCTGGGTTGCGCCAGTAATTGTTGGTGAAAGACGCCACTCCCAGGAATTGGTAAGGTCGCCGCTCCCATCTTCACGCAGATATTGGTTTGGCTCAATTGCTGCAAAAACTGTTTTGCCCTTGAAGGTAAGCCCGGCCATGCGAAATGTCCACTCAAATGAGTCGCCTACCGATCGACCGGTGATGGTATGGACCTCTTGGAGGTTTGCCATCCATTGGGGTGCTTGCTCGACGGCGAGTAATGCGGCAAACACTCGTGCCGGTGTAGTATTGATTGTGATCTCGTGTTCAACATGGGACATGATCTGACCTCCTGCTTGAGACGATATCTACTATAAATAATCGTACACCTTCTGAGTAGCTCCGTCAATGGGGAGGCTATGGCTGCCGTGATCGATCATCTTCACAAATTTCCCCTTGGTGTGGTATGCCCAATAGTACGCTCACCCTTGAATTGAAGCGATTATGAACATTGATTCATACAGACGTGGTATACTGCGAATCTACCCACATGTGTCTCGTCATACCCTTGTTTATAGGCATCACATATTCCTGTACCTTGTCACGCATACTTGCGGACAACCCCATTGTAGGTACAGGAACGATTGGGTGTGGCTGAATCTATTTTAGTGATGTAAGAATGGTAGCTCGTATTTGGCTTACTGTCGTGTTACACGGCAGTAATTAGTGTCCGCTTGCATGGTTCTATGGCCTGAATGGTTCGATGGTCGCTAACATGAGGAGCCCCTACTTGTTGAAGAGTAAAAACCGTTGCTAGCAACGGGCGTTCATTTCCCAGGGTAGTATTGTCAACTGTTTTGATAACAGCAGTGCTTGTTGTATGCACGGGTTATGCAGGTGCCAGTGGGCTGAGTGGAGCTATGAGCGCTGCTAGCAATATCGTGAAACTAGCAGCAGTTGGTAACCTAGACAGCACCTTCGGCACTGAAGGTAAAGTGACTACCGATTTCAGCAGCAGTGATACGACTGCCAGCCCTCCAAGTAATCGTAGTGAAAGTATGGGCAGCGCCCTACAGGCAGATGGTCAAATCGTTGTGGTAGGTTCTGCCCCAATAACCACATCGCTACCTAGCTCGGAGATTGACGTCATCGTAGCGCGCTACAACAAAAGCGACGGTTCGCTGGATACCACCTTTGGAACCGGTGGCGAAAGGATCGATGGCAAGGGCGACACGACCACAAGCAAAGCATTCGCCGTCGCCATTCAGCCATCGGATGGTAACATTGTCGTGGCAGGTGCAAGCGACTGGCTTGGAACCGATAGTTTCATGCTGAGGCGCTACCTGAGTGCCAATGGTGCTCCGGATAATACTATTGATGGAAGTGGCGATGTGGTCACCAACTTCAGTGGTATTGGCAGTTTGACGATCTCCGAAGCTAACGCAGTTGCGATTCAAGCAGACGACGGCAAGATTGTTTTGGCAGGGTTCGTCCAGAATGGTGGCGAGTTTCGCGACTTCGCGGTGGCGCGCTACTGCCCTACCGATGGCTTGCTTGATGATGGTTCCAATTGCCCTGGCAGCCGCGAGGCGGGCTTCGACACGGCTGGCAACGCTGGCACCTCGTTGTCGTTCGATGGGACAATTGTCACAGCGATTGGATTGCAGACCGAGGATATAGCTCATGCTGTGGCTGTCAACCCACGCAGCCACAAGATCGTTGTTGTCGGCGAAAGCGACACGACCTTCGCCATGGTGCAATATAATGAGGACGGAACGCCAGATACCACAGGGTTCGGTTCTAATGGCATTGTGACGAATGGCCTGGTTGGCCCAGGTTTCGGCGTCGTTATCCAAGCGGACGACAAGATCGTTGTGGTTGGAACAAAATCTGTTACGGTTCCCAACAGCCCGAACTGTATTGGCTCTTTAGGCCATGCCTGTGAGCAACTTGCGTTCTATGTGGCGCGCTACAACAGCGATGGCTCACCGGATTCCGGCTTCGGTATCGGCGGAGCAGTGACCACTGCTATGAACAGCCAGGGCAATAACGACCAAGCCTTCTCTATCGTCATTCGGCCAGCAGATGGCAAGATCATCGTAGCGGGGTATACTGATGAGGGCATTAGCACCTTCCTGCCAGCTGACCCGTGGATTACGTATCACCCAGCCAGAGATTTCGCACTGGCACGTTACACCGCCACTGGTGAATTAGACTCCAGTTTTGGTACCGGCGGTAAGCTGACAACTGACTTCTTCGGTAGTCTTGATGATCAAGGCCATTCGGTCCTGATCCAGCCGGACAGCAAAATTGTCGTGGCGGGATACAACGACACCCACAACTTCGTGCTGGTACGCTATGGGATTCCCGGCACCTATCTGCCGCTTGTCAGGAAGTAGCTACACGCGATCTTAATATGGATTCGGTTGTCTTATATCCTCATTATTCGTGAATAGGAATCTGGTATCAGCAAGTACAATACCCGCTTCTGCCAAACTGGCAGAAGCGGGTATTGTCGTTACCGAGCCTATGCGTGGGCGTGGACGTGTTCCTTGCGCTGTGCCTCAACGAGGGTATTAGCCAGATGGCTTGGCACATCGTCGTAGTGATCGAACTTCATGGAGAAGCGCCCGCGCCCTTGGGTGATTGCGCGTAGATCGGTTGTGTAGCGCTGTATTTCTGCAAGCGGGCATTGAGCTGTGATAATCGTACGGCCATTCCCATCGGGCAACATACCCATCACACGCCCGCGGCGAGTATTCATGTCGCTCATAATATCGCCAGCGCACTGATCGGGCACGCTGATCTCCATTATATAGATTGGCTCCATGATCACTGGGTTAGCCTTTTGGGCAGCGATCTTGAACGCCTCATGGCCAGCGATCTTGAAGGCAATTTCTTTGCTATCAACCGGATGCATCTTGCCATCAAACAGTTCAACTTTTACGTCGACCATATGATTGCCAGAGATGACGCCTTCGGCCATTGCGTCGCGAACGCCTTTCTCGACGGCCGGTACAAATGATCGATCGATCACGCCACCCACGATTGCGTTGACGAATTCGAGTGGATCTTCGCGGGTCGGGTCGGGTTGGAGTGGGGCGACCCGGAGTGTCACATCACCAAATTGCCCTGCGCCACCGGTTTGCTTCTTGTGGCGGTATTGGGCTTCTGCACGGCCACGGATCGTCTCACGATAGGGAATGCGTGGCAGGGTGATATCAACATCCACACCAAACTTGCGTTTCATCCGTTCGGCCACGATCTGAAGGTGGGTTTCACCGAGGCCAGAAAGCAACGTTTCGCCAGTTGTTGGATCGCGTGAGAGCACCAGTGTTGGGTCTTCCTCGACCATATTATGGATGGCGCTGCCAAGCTTATCCAGATCCGCGCGGGTCTTAGGATGAATCGTGCCGGTGAACGAAGGTGAATAGAATTGGATTGGGCTAAGTTGAAGTGGTTTCTCGCGTGTGGTGAGGCTATCGTTGGTCTGCACATCGGCTAGTTTGGTGATCAGACCGATATCGCCAGGCCCGATCTGAGCTGCTGCTGTCTGTTCCTTACCACGTACAAGGTATACCTGGCCGATGCGCTCATCCTTGCCAGTTCGTGGGTTGTAGACGGTTGAGTTGGCACCCAGTGTACCACTGTAGACACGCACATAGCTGAGTTTGCCATATGGATCGACAATCGTCTTAAACACTAATGCACTTAGTGGCTGATCGGCGGCTTGGCGCAATTTGCGCTCACGATTCTGCGCAGTATCCATGGCTACGACTTCGGTACGGGCAGCAGATGGGAAGCTATCGATAATACCATTGAGTAGTTGAGCCATACCCGCAAGCTGGAGTGCTGAACCACAGAAGACGGGCACGATTGTGCCGTTCGCGATTCCCGCGCGCAAGCCACGGTTGATCTCATCCTGTGTCAGGGCATCAGCACCGCCTTCAAGGTATTTTTCGATCAGATCATCATTGGTTGCTGCGATCTTGTCGATCAGCTTCTCGCGCCATTCTTGCTCTAGAGCAATCATGTTGGCGGGAATATCGGCATCGACATAGCTGCCATCGTGCTTATCGGAAATCATCCATGCGCGCTGGCGGCGTAGTGAGATGATACCCTTAAACTCGCGCTGTTCACCGATCGGTAGTTGCATGGGGATAACCGCGTCATCAAGCATTTCTTGAGCCTGCTCAACACACTGGAAGAAGTTCGCATTATCACGATCGAGTTTGTTGATGAACAGAATACGGGGGACTTTGGCATTACGTGCGATTTCCCAAGCCAGTTCGGTGCCAACCTCAACACCACCAGCAGCATCGAGAACAATGACAGCACCATCAATAACACGCATGGTGGCCATCACTTCACCGGCGAAATCGGCATAACCTGGCACATCGATTAGATTGATCTTATCGTCGTGCCATTCAACGGGTGCCACCGCGAGGTTAATTGAGGTGCGGCGCCGCTGCTCGTCCGGGTCATAGTCGCTGACAGTCGTTCCATCTTCGACACGCCCGGCGCGGGTGATGGCCTTGGCGGTGAGCAGCAGTGCCTCGTGCAGGGTTGTTTTCCCGCTGCCGCCGTGGCCGAAGAGACCCACACTATGGGTTTGTTCAGGGCCGTAACTCCGCATGGTCGCGCTACCTTTCTGTTGATCTACACTGATCACAACAAATAGCTCGCACAGATCGGTATACTAGAGCTATTTGCTTTGAATCACAGAGGGCACAGCGGGTGCCCCTTGGGCGAGAGAATTGAACGGTAATGTCTACTATGTTGTTTGTAGAGGCTAGGAGTCAGGCCACCTCCTTCTCTCAGCTGGGTCAGGGGTAACCACAGCAGCAGCCCAATGATTAAGGATACACGAATGGGCTGTTAAGCATATATTATAACGTATTTTGGCAGAAGCACGCCAGCACACAACGCAGAGCGCATAACGCATAACGCATAGCGCACAACCGAGACAAGGAGACGCTCGCCTGCTCTTGCGCTTTTGCGCTCTACGCTCACATGCTTCCTACCAAGCACCCTAACAGCCACAGAGCCGCTGGGCTATTAGCGATTCCCATGGGTTGTTCGCCATGGCCACCATACAGGCGCAGGGTTGTGATAATCACGCGGCCAGCGCCAAGCTTACGCTCTGCGATATAGGCATGGGTCGCTGCGGTACGGGTGTCGATGCGCAAGAAAATCGGTGTTGTATCGGGGTATGCGCTATAATCGAGTGCTCGATCGGTTGCGCAGGCCAGGAATTGAAGCGCGGCCCAACCATCCTGCGGGAAATTACCCCAAGCTGGATGTTCCTCGCATATCCGTATGGCTTCACGCCAGAATGGCATTGCCACCACCGGAAGCGGCCCTGGTTCGCCTGCACCCTGCTCTAGTAATACAGCCTGCCCGCCACTACGAACGAATGCTTCGATCTGTGGAGACCATGTGGTACACAACTGAACATGCCCTATATCCAGGTTGCCAGGGCCTGTCGCTGGTAGCTGCAGATAGCGCTCAATGCCGCTGAGGAGGTTGCGTGGGTCGTGGAGGGCGAGGGTGGGGCGGACTTCAGTCCGCGATCCGGGCGACGGCCAGCCGGATTCAGGGAAGAACCACAGCGGCCAAGAGTTGCTGGTTTGGGTATTGTGCATGGTGATGGTGACGCGTAATTCGGCACGGCGCGGCTGCTGTAGTTGCGGTGCGCGGAACTCAGCAATTCCAATCTCACGTAGTTCGCCCGGTGGAAGTGCTGGGCTATGCAATTCACCAGCTGCGATTTCCTCGCCATTAGCATATACGACCTGCCAACGGGTATGTGTTAATCCCTCAGCTTGGGAGGCCAGATAATTCGATACCACAATATGTGGGCGAACAACCGCTCCTGAGCGATAGCTCCAGACATCCCATGGTGCCGCGCGGTCGCCGCCATTCACCCAGGCGCGGCGCTTATCCCAACCGACAAGTGCGACAAGATCCTGGTTGAAGGCACGAAATGCATCTGGGGCAAATTTGAGCTGGCCATGCTCATCCCACATGCCAGCAGTTGAGATCGGTGTGTCGGCCTCACCGGTGATGACATAGCCACCAATTTCGCGATACATACGCACGCACTCAAGCGTCCACTTGCGATGGAGTAATGCGTGCTGATACGAAATGGCCTCAAGGTCGCTGCGCCGTTCCCATAAGCCATTTGCGCGCATACGCGATTCGAGCCAGGGTGTGTCGAACTGCCAGCGGGCGCCTTGTGGATTGATCTGCGGGTTCTGCGACATCCACCACTCGGCTGCGGTTCGCGCGGGATTGCGCATGCTATCGTAATCGCAGAACTCACCGAAGACCCATGGTTGGACTGGCCGCCAACGCGGTGCGAAGTGATCGAGCAAGGCACGGAAGAGATGCAGTTCAGAATAGAAATGGTAATCATAGTAATCGGCATGCTCATTGAGCAACCCGCCATAGGCTTCACCCGAGCCGCTGTTATCGCGAACTAACGCGCCACGCGCATGCTGCTTGACCATCGTATACAGTGGCTCAAGGATATCCGGGCCAACCTGGCGGTTTAGTTCGCAGCCCAGGCTATACAGCAGGACAGAAGGATGCTTTGCGGCCTGGCGTACCAGCCGTTCGTATTCGATCGACACCTGTGAGAGAAAGTGCGTATTGGGCTGTGGCAGCCACATTGGGAATTCAACCCACAGCAACATGCCCAATTCGTCGGCGAGTTCAAAATAGTATTCGGGCGGGAACCACAGGCAGAGCTTAATGCCATTGTAGCCAAGTGATTGGAGTTTGAGCATATCGGCGCGCACCCGTTGCGGCCCGGGGTTTGGGCAGAGTATACCTTCATACCAGCCCCACGAGAGAACCATACGTGGGTAGATCGGCTGCCCATTGAGCAGAATATCAGTTCCTACAGTTCGTATCTCGCGCAGGCCAAAGCGGCGTGTAAGCTCATCCCCCGCCTCAGGCGCTCCTGAATCAGAAGGCTGAACGGGATTTAGTGTGGCATACAGGGTATACAACGCTGGGTCGGCGGGTGACCATGGGCGTGGGTTGGCGATGGTTGTTTTGGCGCGGATCTCGGCGTGGCCCTCGGCCGGTTCAATCATGAGTATTTGGGAAAACACGCTGTGGCCATCGGGATCGCGTATGGTGAGGTCTAGGGCCGCTGCGTGGCCGCTAACCGTTGCTGTGATTACGATTTGGCCGTCGGGGGTGCCCTCAGCGGAAAGTTCTTCAATCAGCGTTGGGCCGCTTGTCACCAACCACAAATCCTGCCAGATGCCGCCGAAGATCTGGCCCCAGACATACGGCAGAAAGCCACTCAGCGTTGTGCGGAGTGGGAAACGCCCGGCAAGCGACGCCGAATCTGGCCCTGCGACTAATGCAGCTGGTTTTTCAACACGGATACAAAGCTCGTGGGTTGTGCCAGGCTTAGCAACAGATGTCAGATCGATCGAAAACGCATCCCATACCCCAATATGTGTACCAACAGGCTGTCCATCAATCAATACCTCGCAAGCATAACTCACCGCAGCACATTCCAGCATGATGCGCTGACCAGTAGCTTCGGGCGGGATAGCGATCCAGGTGCGGTATAATGCAGGGCCGGAGCGATTTTTAGCACCATCGAGAGTTTCCCAACTACAAGGCACATGCAGTCTGCTCCATGTCGGTTCATCCTCGAAGCGGAAATCCCACTCGCCAGCGAGCGAAATGTGTGTATTTGGCATTGGGTGTCCTCCGAAGCAATTAAGCACAGAGCATTGGAGCATTGGAGCGCAAAAGCGCAAGAGCGCAAGAGCGCAAGAGCGCAAGAGCGCAAGAGCAGCCTGTAGTTGTTGTGCTTTTGCGTTATGAGTTGTGCGTTATGCGCTATGCGTTATGCGCTATGCGTTATGCGCTGGTACTGATGGTTCCTTCCCAAGGAGTTAGAAATGATTCGTCGTGATTATATCATTCGTCTGATTGAGGAGTTTGGGATCCTGTGGGCGCGCTTGGTGGCACAGATGCGTGGTGGGGATATGGCTGTTGCGCGTGTCACCCTTGATCATGCGTATATGCACACATTGGGGCTTGCCTCGAATGATGCGCAGACCCTCAGTGCTGGCGATTTGCTGGCACGTATGCAGCTCGGATTTTCACCTGAGGTTGGGCGCGAACGATGCCTTATGCTATGTGCCTTATTACAAATTGAAGGGAATGTAGCAAAGCATCAGGGAAACCCGAGTGCTGCACTGGAGTTCTATCGCACGGCACTACTGATTATGCGTGTAACAATAGCTCATGATGATGCCCAGTCACAACATGAATATGCGCCGAAGATTGCGGATCTAGAAGCAGCAATGGCCTTAGTTAAGCGTGCCTAGCTGCCGTACTGACAGTTTTTGGCAGCACGAGTACACTAAACACCACTGCCCGCTGCGATATTTCGCAACGGGCAGCAGCAGTGGTGGAGATGAGGGGAGTCGAACCCCTGTCCAAAAAGGTTAGCCGAAGGCATCTACAGATATAGTCGGTCGTTTATTGTCGCCCTTGATCACACTCCCGACAAAGCGATCTTCGGGCCATCCCGCTTATCTTAGCTCAGAGTAGCAGGCGTTCTCTGAGAGCGCCCCGACTTGCTGACGTTCGCTCCCCACCATCGGGGTGAGTGAGGGCAAACGCGCTACCTAATTAGGCAGCGAGGGCCATCGCCGGCTTAAAGGCGATAACCTTGTTTGTTTTGTTGGCAGTTAGCCGATGCCCCTTTAACGAGACTGGGCGGCTCGATCTGCAACCAACGACATCGCTCCCTGTCGATACCAAGCATCCCCGTTTCTTGGTACGTATATTCTACTCGTTTCAGCGCTGCATGTCAAGGATTTGTGAATGGAACGCCAAATGCTCACCACCAAGAGCATAGAAAACGTCAAGTTGGGCCAATCTTAGTGTCTCGGTGTGCTCTGTGGTACGTATTATTCCCCTGCTAGGCGTTGTAGTTCGTAGAGTTTGGTGAGCGCTTCGAGTGGTGTGAGTTCGTTGACACTCATCTGGCGTAGAAGCGCAATTGCAGGGTGCGGTTTGGCCTCGAAGAGTGGCATTTGTGCATCGGGTGGGGTTGGCGTGTTACGCGGGCGTGTAGCATTTGTCCGTCGCTCGGGCAGTGGGCGTCCTTCCAGTTCACCAAGTAGTTCGTTTGCGCGCCGAATAACGCCACGTGGGATACCAGCCAATTCGGCGACATGGATGCCATATGAGCGATCTGCGCCGCCCACACGTAATTCATGTAAGAACACGATCTGATCGGCTTGTTCGATCGCGGCCATGTGGTAATTACGGATGCGCGGTAGCAACCCTTCGAGGGCCGTCAGTTCGTGGTAGTGGGTCGCAAAGAGTGTACGGCACCCAAGGCGTGGCTCATTATGAATATACTCAACAACAGCGCGCGCAATTGCCAAGCCATCATAGGTGCTGGTTCCACGGCCAACCTCATCGAGAATAATCAGACTGCGCCGGGTGCTCTGCTGCAGGAGTGCGGCCGTTTCAGTCATCTCGACCATAAACGTACTCTGGCCGGTGGCGATGTCATCCTGCGCACCAATGCGAGTAAAAATGCGATCCACAAGTCCAATGGCTGCGGAATCGGCTGGAACGAATGACCCAATCTGTGCCAAAAGAACAACTAGTGCGACTTGACGTAATACTGTGCTCTTGCCTGCCATATTAGGCCCGGTGACAATCAATAGCTGTTGCAGATCGGTATCGAGCGATACACTATTGGGGATGAAAGCCTCTTCTAGGGTGCGCTCGACAACCGGATGGCGCCCATTGACGATCTCTAGGCGTGTATCGGCATACAGCTCTGGCCGCACATAGCGCCCGCGTACGGCGGCTTCGGCTAGGCCAGCAAATACATCAACGCAGGCTAATGCACGCGCAGTAGCGAGCAGGCGCGGCCCATAGGTGGCTATATCAGCACAGATCTGGGCAAAAGCGCGACGTTCAAGCTCGACAAGCCGTTGCTGGGCGTTTTCGACGATCTCTTCATATTTTTTGAGTGTTGGTGTGATATAACGTTCACCACTCGTAAGGGTCTGCTTGCGAATATAATCGTCTGGCACCTGATCCGCAAAGGAGCGGGCTACCTCGATATAATAGCCAAAGACCTTGTTATAATCGACACGTAAGCCCTTAATACCAGTACGCTTCTGTTCGACAGCCTCCAGATCACTGATCCATTGGTGGGCATCACGGCTAGCGCGCACCACCGCATCCATGGCTGGCTCGTAACCAGGCCGAATCACGCGGCGGGGTTTATCGCCATTCTCATCATTCCCACGCAAGTAGTTGGATGCGCCCAGTAACGCAGGTGGGTCGTCGTCGATTGCTGTCTCGAGCAGCGCCAATACCTCGGGGCAGGGGTCGAGGGTGGGCGGACTGAAGCCCGCGATCCGGTCAGTCGGGTCGAGGGTAGGCGGGCTGAAGTCTGCGATCTGGTCGATCTGGTCGCTGGTTGTGGGCTCTGCGCTCTGCGCTCTGCGCTCTGCGCTCTCCTCCTGCTCCTCGCCGAAGAGATCATCGCCATCATTACGCGCTTGAATGCGACGGCGCGATTCGCGTTGCTCGCGTAGGCTGAGGGTTGCTAGTTTGCCAGTCGGTTCTGGCTGGCTGGCTGAACCCTGGGCACTCAGCCAATCGTCGCTCTCTGGCACATCCAGTGCTTGGTTGGCAGGGCCTTCTTCCATTGGCGGAAGCCATCCATTCAACCGCACCAGGAGTGCTGGTAACATCCGTAGGCCTTCGCGCAGCCGTACCAGATCGCGAGGCGTGGCAACTGCAGTACCCTGGACGACACGATTAACACTTCGTTCCATGTCGCCGACCTGTTTGAGCAATTCGCGAATCTCCGCCCGCAGCAGGGTGTCATCAGCGAAGTAGGCAACTGCATCCTGGCGAGCGATTAGCTTTTCGAGATCGAGTAAGGGCTGTGAGACCCAACGGCGTAGCGTTCGTGCGCCCATCGGCGTGCGGGTTTGATCGAGCACACTAATGAGCGAACCCTTGACCCTCCCGCCTGACCCTTCGAGTAGCTCTAGATTACGACGTGTCTGTGGGTCGAGTAGCATTGCATCGCCAAGGGTATAGCTGCGCAGTGTTGTGATATGGGCGGTTGCCCCAGCCTGAGTTTCGCCCATGTACTGGATAATTGCACCACAGGCGCGCGCGGCCAGCACACGATCGGCGAGACCAAACCCGGCCAGCGAGGTAGCCCGTAGCTGCTGGAGGAGTGCCTCACGAGCGGTGCGTGCTTCCCAGCGCCAGGTGGGTGTGGCGGTGACATGGCCATGTGCCCAGCGGCTACTGTTCTCGCGCTCAATACGTTTGGCAACCCGCTCACCAGGTGGGAGCATATCGCGCTCTTCCTTCGACATAAACGCGAGATCTTGGGTGAGGCGCGCACTCACCGGATCAAGGCCTGGTAGGCGTAGTTCGGGCTTGTCGGGCACCAGCACTTCGCTGGCCTGAAGGCGGGCCAGTTCGCTTTGGGCCTGTGCACTCGCGCGGTCACCGCTGAGTTCGGTGGCAGCAAATTCACCAGTGCTGAGATCAACGTATGCTAGGCCAATGCGCCCACCATCTGAAATTACCGCTGCGAGGTAGTTATTTTGCTCGGCAGGGAGTAACCCTTGATCGGTAACGGTTCCAGGGGTAAGCACACGTACGACCTTGCGCTCCACCATGCCTTTGCTGGTGGCAGTTGGTTCGACTCCATGGGCAAATACCGAACGCGGGCGTGTGTCAGATTTGCTTGAAGCAGTTTCGGAGATTTGCTCGGCGATCGCAACTCGATAGCCAGCCCGTATAAGCTCCCCAGCGTAACGCTCGATGGCGTGATAGGGCATACCAGCCATAGGAGCTTTGATACGTTCCTTGGTGCCACGCCGTACGGCAAATTCCTTGGCCGTGAGCGTTACCCCCATAAGCTCTGCAATCAGTTTGGCATCATCATCAAAGGCCTCATAGAAATCGCCCATACGGAAAAACAATACCGCATCGGGGTAATCGGCCTTGAGGCCACGAAACTGAGTATACCAGTCGAGCATCTCAAGGTCAGGGTATTCTTGCGCCAACATGGCACGTAATGCGCGGCGATCGAGACTCATGGTTGCTCCGCTATCGTGTAGAAACTCGTTATGTGTCATTATAGCATGTGCGTAGAAAAAGAACAAATGTACGGGAATTGTGATATAATCGGCGCACTCGGTTGTGTGATTCAGAGTTGGCTGCTTTTAGGAAGCTCTGTTATGATTCAGTTGGTGTAGCACCGCTATTGTATGGTTGGAGTATCTGATGACTACTGAAACCGATCCATGGGTTGCGCGCCGAACCTATCATGATTTACCGGCTGATCAGGTTATTTCGGCATTACAAAAAGAGATTCGTCGTGGGCATACAGAACAGGCGGCATTATTGGCATATGAGCTGTTATTGACAAGCCCTGAGGCTGAGGCATTTCTGTGGTTGCGGCTGCAAGTGATTAGTGTCGAGGATATTGGCTTTGGGCAGGTTCAGGCGCCAATTCTTGTTCATACACTCCATCAGATGCACCAGCAATTCCCACGGACTCAGACTGATCGTTTCTTGTTTGCGATTCATGCAGTACGCTATTTGTGTGGTTGCCAGAAGGATCGATCCAGCGATGAGTGTCTGGCGTGGATGTCGTATGAGAGCACAACCCATGGGCAGCGCCCAACTATTCCAGATTATGCACTCGATATGCATACTGCGGCTGGTCGGCAGCTTGGGCGCGGTCTACGCCACTTTTTAGAGGAAGGGGCGCAGATTGCACCGGAGTGGGATGCACGTGATCGTACCTATCGTGATCGCCTGATGAAGATGCTGGATGAACAGCACCATACCTGATTCGATCAATACGTATCTTCGATTGTATAGCGAAAGTTGTCCAGATGCGTCATGCCATTCAGGTTGAAAAGGCAGTTTCCAATAATGCACATTGGTGCGATACAATTAGTCGCGCCCATGCCATCCCTGGAGTATTCCATACAGATATTTGGTTGAACCACTCAGCAATGCCGCGCTTTTACCCGAATGTAGTGACGCTTTCGGCGCAGAGTGGCATTGCAGCCCAACATGCTGAGGTCCAGGGTTTGATCCATGAAGAATCACTGGCTGGATTTGCCGTTAAGGACAGTTATGCAACGCTTGATCTTACTGAGCTTGCATTTGACCTGTTCTTTGAAGCAACCTGGATCTGGCATACAGGATCTGGGCCACGCTTTGAGCAAGAAAGCGCTACCCTGCGCTGGACGGAGATCCGTGAAGCGGAGGATTTGCGCCTGTGGGAGGTAGCCTGGAGTGATACGCCAGCTGATGAGCAATCGCCGCCTTTAGCACGAGTTTTTCTTCCAACACTACTGAACGATGACACAATTCGGTTCATTGCCGCATATCAGGGTGAGCGCATCGTGGCGGGGGCAATTGCCAATCGCACCGATGATGTCGTTGGGTTATCAAACCTGTTTGTCTCGAATCTGGATCAGGTGCTTGGTTGGGCTGGCTGCTTGTCCATGATCCACACACTCTTCCCTGGAATGCCTGTTGTTGGTTATGAGCGCGGTAATGATCTTGTGATTGCGCAATCGCTCGGGTTTGATGCAATCGGGCCACTACGCGTATGGGGCTATACCAGGCCTTCATCATCATGAGCTTTGTTGAACTGACTACTGGCAAAAACCAGGGAGGAAAGCCGAAACGCAAAGACGCAAAGACGCAAAGGCGCGAATAACTAAAGATAGTGCAGTGCCAGTAATGGCACAACATAGCGTAAAAGCCAGTTCGTCACCTTGTCTTCTTGTCTCCTTGTCTCCTTGTCGGTTCGTCATCTCCTATTTAGCATGCGCGCCTGCAGCTTGTAGGAGCTCAACAATTCGCTGTTGGCCGCGCTCTTTGGCGTGTGCGAGTGGCGTAACGCCGTGGGAGTCGGCGAGATCCACATCGGCGCCTGCCTCGATCAGCAGCTGTACTACCTCGACATGGTGCGCATCGCCATCGCTCAGGATGATCGCTTCTAGAAGAGCCGTCCAGCCCAAGCGGTTGATATGATTGATATCCACTTTTGTGCGCGTGAGTAGTTCTTTGATGATCGCAACATGGCCTCGTTCTGCGGCGGGGATAAGTGCTGTACCACCAAAACGATTTGTAATGGTTGGGTCTGCGCCTGCATCAATCGTCAGCTTCAGAATATCGAGCAGTCCCTCGGCGCCAGCATACAGGAATGGGTTATCTAAGTGATTATCACGAATATTGATATCGGCACCAGCTTTGATCAGCGCTCGCAGGGTATCGACCTGATTGCCGTGTGTAGCAGCCATGGCGGCTGTCCGCCCTTGTGAATCGCGCCCATTGATATTGGCACCCTGTTCAAGCAGCTTGAGAACTGTTGGTGTATCGCCAACTTCGGCTGCCTTGATAAGTTGAGCTGTCATGGTTTGGCTCCGATCACTGGTTTCGGGAATATCGGATGGTTTGGCAGCATTGGCTGGCATTTGCGTACCTGCCACGCTTGGGTTGTTCGCTCGATTTGGGGTGCTGGAGGGAATGATGCTTGGAGTTTGGAGTACAGTCGCTGTTGTTCCTGTTTGTGATACTGGCACCTGAGACACCTGTGGTGGTAATGCGCAACCTACTATGGTGAGTACCACACTCATATGAAACAAGATGAACCTAGTCATCAGCTTTGCGCACTCCTGATCAGATTGGTTTCGATTGCGCGTAAGTATAGCATGAAGTCATTGTAAGTCGGCCAATAGGGGCGGAGTGCTGGCGGTGGCACAACCACGTGCGATTACACGTTTCCACGAAAGCTCACAATATGGTACGCTATGGAGGTGCGCAGATTGGTATGCGCCACAAGCTGTGGAGTATGGTAATCATGCAGAGTAGGTGGAATGAACAACTAGCAGTGGCCCAAGATGGTGATCTGGCACTACGTGTGTATAGCTCGCGTTTGCTTGGTGGTGACCCTGCATTGGTATTACATGGTGGTGGTAATACCTCGGTGAAGATCACCGAACGCGACTTTTTCGGTGATCCGCTGGATCTACTGTATGTGAAGGGTAGTGGCTGGGATCTTGGTACAATCGAGCAGGCGGGTTTTGCGCCAGTGCGCATGGATCACCTGCTGAGGCTTGCGAAATTCACTACGCTCTCGGATCTACAGATGGCAAATGAATTACGCCGGGCAACGATCGACCCAGCAGCGCCTTCGCCATCGGTCGAAACGATTCTGCATGCGTTTCTGCCATTTCGATTTGTTGATCATACCCATGCCGATGCGCTGATTGCCTTGATGAATACTCCCGATGGTTTGGCGCATGTCGAGCGGGTATATGGCCAGCGTTTAGTTATTGTGCCGTATATCATGCCCGGTTTTGCACTGGCCAAACTGTGTGCAGAGTGTTATACCGCACAAGCAGGCCCACACACCCAGGGCATGGTGCTTATGAACCATGGCCTGTTTACCTGGGGCAATACTGCCAGGGCAGCCTATGAGCAACATCTGGCATTGGTTACCGAGGCGGAAGCATACCTGGCTGCGCGGGGTGCTTGGAGCATTAGTGTACTGGAGTTGCCCGCACCACCCGATGAGTTGCGCGTTGAGATCGCTGCCCTGCGGCAGCAAATCGCAGATTCGGCGGGGTTCCCAATGCTGTTACGTGCCCATACCGATGCGCAATGCCGCGCATTTGCACTACACCCACAGGTAGCTGATATTGCGCGCCAAGGCCCAGCCACGCCAGATCATATTATTCGTACCAAACGCCTACCAATGGTTGGGCGCGATGTACAAGCCTATGTAGCAGAATACCAAGAATACTTCAAGAGCCATAGCGGCAACCAGAAGCTGACGATGGTTGATCCAGCGCCGCGTGTGGTAATTGACCCGCAGATCGGTATTCTTACCAGCGGACGGTCTCTCAAAGATGTGCTGATTGCCGAGGATATCTACCGCCACACAATCGATATCATTCTGCGTGCCGAGGCGAATGGTGGCTTTCGCGCATTACCGGCCCAGGATCTATTTGATGTTGAATACTGGGATCTAGAGCAAGCCAAGCTGAAGAAGGGTGGCAGCCCACCGCCCTTTGCTGGCCAAGTCGCACTCGTAACAGGCGCAGCCTCCGGGATCGGTAAGGCTTGTGTAGAAGCATTCCTGCGGCGTGGCGCTGCGGTGATAGCACTTGACATAAATCCTGCGGTGAATACAGTATTCAAGCAACAGGAGGTGCTGCCAGTTGTCGCAGATGTTTGTGATCCGGAAGCGATTGAATCAGCCTTAGAGGCGGGTGTTCGCGCATTTGGTGGGCTCGATATGCTTGTGTTGAATGCTGGAATGTTTGGGGCGAGTCGGCCAATTGCGGCATTAGCGGATGCTGAATGGGGCCGGATTATGCGTGTCAACCTAGATGCCAATCTGAGCCTTTTACGCACTGCCCATCCACTCCTGAAGTTGGCCCCACGTGGTGGGCGTGTTGTTGTGATTGGTTCTAAGAATGTGCCAGCGCCAGGCCCGGGTGCCGCTGCCTATTCTGCTTCCAAGGCAGCCCTTACACAACTTGCACGTGTGGCCGCGTTGGAATGGGGAGTGGATGGTATTCGAGTTAATACCCTGCATCCAAATGCAGTGTTTGATACAGGCATCTGGACAGATGAAGTATTGCAGGCACGGGCTGCCAGCTATGGGCTAAGCGTTGAACAATACAAAACCAACAATCTATTGCATGTCGAAATTACCAGCCGTGATATTGGTGAACTCGCTGCCGAGTTGTGTGGGCCGCTCTTTGCCAAAACCACCGGCGCACAAATTCCAGTCGATGGTGGGAATGAGCGGGTTATCTAATTTTATCGAGAAACACCTCTATGAACCACATTTCCTGGCAAACGAATGCTATCGAACTATTGGATCAGCGGCTGCTTCCGCAGCGCGTTGAAATGGTGCGCTGTGCGACAGTTGGCGAAGTAGTAGCGGCTATTCGGTCGATGGTTGTGCGCGGTGCACCGGCGATTGGTTGTACTGCCGCATATGGTATGGTAATTGCGGCACAGGAAACTGCTGGCCTACCATCCCCTATGGCGTTGAAACGCCTAGCGGAGGCCAAGCATGAACTGGATGCAGCACGGCCAACTGCGGTGAATCTGGCGTGGGCAACACAACGTATGCTTTTGTTTGCAGCAGAATTCACGGCCCAACATTCAGGGTTGCAAACAAATACCGAACTGGCCATCGCACTGCTTGGAGAGGCCCATGCGATCATGGCTGAAGATTTGGCCATGTGCCAGGCGATTGGCAGCCATGGAGCGCCGCTTATTCCAGTTGGTGGGCGGGTGCTGACGCATTGCAATGCGGGTGGCCTAGCTACCGCTGGGTATGGCACAGCCCTTGCTCCAATTCGCACCGCCCATGCTGCGGGTCGCTCCATCCATGTCTGGGTGGATGAGACCCGCCCGTATCTACAAGGGGCGCGCTTAACGGCCTATGAATTACAACAAGATCAGATTCCGCTAACACTTATTACCGATAGCATGGCTGCCTACTTTATGCAACAGGGCCAGGTCGATTGTATTATTGTCGGTGCGGATCGGGTCGTTGCGAATGGCGATATTGCCAACAAGATTGGCACATATGGCTTGGCAGTATTGGCACGCGCACATGGAATTCCGTTTTATGTAGCAGCACCTACCTCGACAATTGATCTCGCTTTGCCAAACGGCAGTGCTATCCCAATTGAGCAGCGATCTTCCGCTGAGGTGACCCATATGAGTGGAGTGCAGATCGCACCTGATGGGGTTCATGCGGCGCATCCAGCCTTTGACATTACGCCACATCATCTGATTAGTGCACTGATCACTGAGCGCGGAGTGGTATATGCACCATATGATACCTCACTCACCGCAGTGATGAATTGTGAACCTGCTACTAAATCCGTGAATATGGCATAGGTGTCACCAATGGCTAGCATTTCCTTAAGCTGGAATCAAGTCCATGCATGGCGCTTATCGCAACACTACCTCTCAGTCCGTTTGAGGCGGCAGGAATTTATTCGGGCTGTGGCCGATAGTGGTGGAATCCAAGCGCAAGTGGCATCTGCCGCTGAGCTGGCGCTCTGGGCGCGTGCCAATGACCTTACCCCTCAGGATGTGCAATCTGCACTCTGGCAGGAGCGTACCCTCATTAAGACCTGGGCGATGCGTGGTACATTACATTTGATCGCTGCCAGCGAACTGCCACTGTATGTTGCTGCCCGCAGCCAGCATGATCCAATCAGTTGGATTAAGTATTTTACGTACTATGGTGTAACACAGGTACAGTATGAGGCGTTTATCGCTGCTGCTCCTCAGATTCTTAGTAATGAGCCTATCACACGTGAACAATTTGCTGATGCTGTGGCTGAGCATGTCGGGTCAGCCGAATTGGGCCAGTTGGTGCTCACCAAAGGTTGGGGTACACCGCTGAAACCACTCGCCTGGCGTGGCGATCTCTGCTTTGGGCCGAATCAGGGCCGGAATGTTACCTTTGTGAATCCCAGTCAGTGGGTTGGCACATGGCAATCGATCGATCCACAGTTGGCACGCCAGGAGATTGTAAGGCGCTATTTGCGCGTGTATGGGCCAGCAACGGTTGAAGATTTCGTCCGATGGTGGGATGGCGGTTCCGGGATCATGGCTACTCGCAAGCTGTTTCTGTCGATCAAGGATGAATTAGTCGATGTTGATGTCGAGGGTTGGCAGGCTGTTGCCCTACGTACATCCCTTGAGCAGCTGCAAGAACGAGAAACGATACAATCGGTACATCTGCTTCCGTTGTTTGATGTCTATACATTGGGGCTTGGGCGCGATCTTGAGTCGCTCTTGCCGAAGGCCTACAAAAG
>JANLSE010000477.1:0-3117 GCA_031362265.1 Roseiflexaceae bacterium | reverse complement strand
CGTATCTTGCGGACGCTGCACCTGTGAGGTGCCCTTTTCCAGATAGTGTGCAGGAGTATCAATCGGCACCTTGCAGATTCGCTGCTTGCCCAACCCGTGTTAGAAGCTCGGCCATATCGGTGGTAATGAGCCGCATTGCTGCAGATGATTCCATTGGGAGTAGATCCTTAGCCGCGCGTGCTGCACCAAAGGCTACCCGTGTATGGACATCCCGATAGCTTGGGATGAGCACTTGCAGTGTTGCGCCAGCCCAATCTCGGCTGCGTTGATCGCGAAATAAGCGCAAAAGCGGGTTACGTAAGGCTGATGCTGAGATTACACCACCGACAGCTGCTGGCATAATCTGTGCATCAGGCACCAACCGCGCCAATAGGAGCATACTGCGCGACCAGGATTGTAATGATTCGGTGGCTTGTGGATATACGGCTGGGTCCGGCTCAATTTTCCCCGCCGGAAACGTGAGTAATGCGCCACCCTGTGTAAGATGAGCGGCGGCCATCCGCAGCATCCCGGTTCGTCCGCCAGTCTCTGGGTTTACATACAAGAGATGCCGCCCGATATTAGGAAGCGCTCGCAATAGTTCGCGCTCAGCAGCAATAACCCGCAGATCGGGCCGCTGTTCGAGGCCAACCCAGAGCGCCATTACATCTGCCATTCCAGCATGATTGGATAGTATGATCAATGGTCCTTGTTTGGGAATATTTGTGGTGCCCATGATCTCGGCACTGCGCGCAAAAAGCTTCAAAATCATGCGTCCCCCAGCGGCAAGCCCTTGCTCGCCAATCAGTTGATCGACTTGCTGAAGTTGGCGTGAGAAGCGCCGTGCAGGGATGCGGGCAAGCCCTTGCATAAGTGGGTGAACCAATGGCACTTGATCAAGTCGGAATGCAGTTATAAGATCTTGTGCGTTGAGACGCGTCAGCATTTCCAGTTGTGTTTCACCAGTATTAGCCTGGGTTGCAGCAATTGTCATGACATTATCCCTCATCGTCGTTCAGAGCTGATCTTCAGGCGCGCACTCAATCATACCACGGCGTTGGGTTTCCTTAGGCAGCCCAGAAACAGCCTCCATAACACACAAGAACTATTAGCATTATCTAACTAACCATGTTATTATGATGATTACGTACCAGCGTGTTGTATGTATTCCTCCGTTAGGAGCGCCACAAGAGGCATTGTATGTCAATTAATCCATCAGTTATTCCAAATCTGCGCCGCCATCGTGCGGTGAGCGAAGATGATCCAGCTACCGATACTGAGCGCGCCTATCTGGAAGTGATTGCTTACCTTGCCGATCGTAATGAGCCGGTTTTCGCGGCACAGCTTGCGCGATGGTTTCATGTGCGCCCGCCAACCGTTACCCATATGGTGAAGCAACTGGAGCACAAAGCGTATATCACCCGCGATGAGTCTCATCATATCACGCTCACGGCCAGCGGACAGGTGCTTGCCGATACGATTGTACGCCGCCACCGCCAACTTGAGCGTTTCCTTTTTGACATTATGGGTGTGCCCTGGCATCTTGTCCATCAAGAGGCCAGTAGGCTTGAACCAGCACTCTCACCATTACTAGAGGCGCGAATTCTGGCTTTGGTTGGCGATGCAACCACCTGCCCACATGGGAATCCTATCCCTGGCAATGGCGCTTTACTGCGTGGGCATACCCAACTACACCTTGCACCTAGTGGCGCACGCTTTCAGATCACTCGTATCGATGAAGAGGCTGGCGAAGATACATGCACGCTACAATTTCTCGCGGTTCATGGCTTGCTCCCAGAAGTTGAACTAAGTGTACTACAGCAATCGCCAACCTTTGGGCTACGCGTACGCCATGGGAAACATCAAGTGAGCATCACCCCACATGTTGCCATGCTTGTATGGGGCGAAGTGCTGGGCTGAAATAGCGCATAGCGCACAAGGCTTGAGGTTTGTTGTGCGCTATGCGCTTTGCATTTCACCCTACCGAAGCCCCAGGCCCAAAGAGCACCTCGGTCTGGTACCCGGCTCCAATGCTACACCCAAAGGGTACCCGGCTCCAATGCTCCAGCGCTTCAGCGCTCTAGTGATGGTCCACACGTGGCACAATCGGAATGTCGCGGAATTCACGCACCATCTCAACAAAACGCTCGACGGTTAATTCCGTCAGGCGTTGGCCAAATGCTGCTGTTGCAACCGATGCATCACCACACACCCCAACCCGCGAAAAGCGGCTCCACCAATCCTGCCAACTATAAGCACTTGGTTCAGGGTAATCCCAATTAAAATACTTTAGCTTAAGTTGGCCAATATCCCGTTCGGCCAAGTGCATGTCAACACGTTCTGGATGCAGATGCAGCATCACAGCTGTTTCATATTCACATGCATGGCCTACAGATCCCCAGCCACCCTTGCGTTCGGCATCGAGAACATCCGCCACGAGTGCAGGATTCACTGCCGCATTGACAGTGGTGGCTGCACAAATCATTCCAGTTGCGATCACACATTTACGTGCGGCCAGATCGCAGATTGAGGCATTTGAGCCATGCCCATTGACGATCAGGATATGGGTGAATCCATGCCGCGCAACTGAAATAGCTACCTGCGAAAGATAGGCTAATGTCGTCTCAACATCAATTGCAATGGTGCCAGGGAAATCCATGTGATGCTCATCTAAGCCAAATGGAATAGTAGGTAAGACAAGCAGATCACCCTCAGCACGATGACCACACTGCTCCAGAATCCCCTCCAGGATATCATTGTCGGTTGAGATCGCCATATGCGCACCATGGTCTTCGACAGCACCAATTGGAATGGCAACAACTGGTTGTGGTTGGCGGGCAATTGCCTGCTTCATCTCCGGCCATGTCAGGTGATCGTAACGCCAGAACTCCTTTGCCATGGGGTTTCTCCTTCAGATTAGCTTACATGTTCGGACTTGCAATATTCTACAAGCCATGCTATAGTGCACGCAATGCGGGAGTGGCTCAGTTGGTAGAGCGGCACCTTGCCAAGGTGCAGGTCGCGGGTTCGAACCCCGTCTCCCGCTCCATTGTGAGTGATCAGGTAGTAACGAAAGTTACTACCTGTTTTGTTATACCCTCAGATAGATAGGGAGCGAGCGCCAAAACTGTTATCAGC
>JANLSE010000476.1:0-8548 GCA_031362265.1 Roseiflexaceae bacterium | reverse complement strand
TCGACGTGCCCAAACGCAGAGTGGGTATGGGGTTGATCGTCATATACGCTCCTCTGTATCATGAGACAAGGCCTGATCCTACATGGTCAGGCCGCTTTCGTTGCCAAATACGTACTATCCACCCTCATTTTTGTTTCGGTGCATCGGCAGTAAACGCGCGATCCAAATGATTCGGCGCAATCCCCAGCACCTGGCAGATCAGCGCGACCGGATACTGACTCGCGTGGCTCACCACAAACGTGTACTTCTGGCGTCAGTATACCGTATCCAAGGTGTCCATGAAAGCGAGTGAATTCCAACATGGATTGCTGGCATGATCTGGACGATTGGCTCACCAACGCTTGGGTTTGCACTGGCCGCAGTTTGGATTGCGTGGATGAGAAATGATGATGACGGGCACCATGGCACTCGCTCGGCTGCAGAGGAATGCTGCTTCGCTAGAGTAACTTTCGCAGCCCTCAAAGCGGCTAGATCGATGCCCTGCAATTTGCTCTAGGCAACTTGCCAGATCGTCTGGAGGCGTGCAGAGGCTTCGGCGGGCAGCGCACCCTGGTTGACCGCAGCGAGTGCCTGATCGAATTGCTGAATCGAAGAAATGCCGACCAGTAGTGTTGCGACCTCCGGCTTACCAACTACAAATCGTATGGCTGCTTCGACCAAGCTGCTGGCGTAACCCTCTGCAACCAGTGCATCAAAGCGTTGTGCCCAGGCGACATCGGCAGCGAAGCTATCCCCTGATGCGATTGGCTCTACACTCTGGGCAGCGTTAGGATGACGTTTGGCAGAGCCACTCAGCGCACCAGCGGCCAGGACGCGAATTGCGATCACGCCTAGCCCGCGCTCAGTGGCACGATCAATCAGTTGCTGATAATCCTGGAAGGGAAAGTTGGCAGGGGAAGAGATACCAGCGCTCGGATTGATCAAGTTGAAGCAAGCTTGGATGGTGTGAGTGTCACAGGCTAACGCTTGATGCAGAGCTGCGCTATGGCCTAACCCATTAAGACCCCAGTAGCGCACTTTACCTGCCTGCTGGAGTTTCTGGAACGCCGCGATCACTTGCTCAAGATCCACCAGACTTAACCAACCACGCGACGGATTGCGCTCCAGCCCAAGTGCGTTATGCAGCTGGATGAGATCAAGCTGATCGCGGCGCAGTCGGCGAAGGCTGCCCTCAACTGATTGTGCAACTGCCTGTTCAATGTTGCCAAGATCTGCTGCACCCAAGCGAACCTTCGTGCCCACAACCACATCCGCTTGGAGCTCTTCCAGAGCTTGGCCAAGGTTTTGCTCCGATTGGCCATTGCCATAGAGTGGCGCCGTATCGAAATATGTGACACCACACTCAATCGCATGGGCAACGGCTCGCCGCATCTCGTTTGGAGTTCCATTGACCAATATGCCGCCAATGGCTCCGCACCCAAACCCCAGGCTCGATACGGTCAGACCCGTATGTCCAAGTGGCCGATAGTGCATAGTATTACCTCGCTTACCTCATGTGGCGATGAGATCGGACGCTATTGTATCTACCGACTGGCCCAGCGTCATTGATTGACCAACCAGCTCAATCACCATCAGATCACGCAGCGCCCGTTCGGCGGTATAAGCTGGCTGGCGCTGCGCCAGCCAGGCATCGGCGATCGCCTGCCACATATTAGTATAGGGATTCTCTGTTGGCAGGTCGATACTGTGCGCTGGCTGTTTCGGCTTCTGAATCACGATCTGCTCAGGAGTCCAGCTAATAACGCCCTCGGTTCCGTGGATGTGGAAGTGATTTTGCGCCTCGAACAAACAGTCGGAGTGGCTAAGTATGCCGGTTAGCCCATCTTTATAGCGGAATAGCATGCTCACCTGGTCGTAAGGGCCATAATCAGAGCGGAACTTCTTGCTGCCAGCGGCGAAGATATTCGCAGGCGTGCCAAACAGCTTGGTCACACTGGCGATCAGATGAATGCCGCCATCAAAGAGATTGCCCAATGGGAAGTCGGGCTGGATGCGCCAGGGGGTGCTAGTGTAATTCATCGGCTCTGGCTGCGTAGATAGGGTGCGGTGCTGGACACGATCCCACATGATTAGATCACCGATCTCGCCGGTAGCAAGCAGATCGAGCAAGGCATCCTCGGCATGACGATAGCCGATCTGCTCGGTGATAAACAGCCGTCGCCCTGCTTGCCGGGCTGTTGCGACGATCTGCATTCCGGTGGCAACCGAACGCGCAAGCGGTTTCTCCAGCAGAAGATCCTTGCCTGCTTTGAGCGTATCCAAAGCTACGGTTTCATTCAGTGCGATAGGCGTCAGTACCAGAACGGCTTCAACTTCAGGCATGGCCAGCAGTTCATGATAATCACTCATAACACGCGCCTGCGGAAAATCTGCCGCGATGGCGGATCTTCGATCTGTGTCCACATCGCAGAACGCAACCGGCTCAAATACATTCTGCAGGCGGGCAAGATGCGGCTGGTGAACCCGACTCCAGATCAGGCCCATACCAATAACACCAAGTCGCGTTGGCCGCATCTCCTTCTCCTTTGAAATATGTCGGCAAACCAGATTGCCAGTATCTACCCAATCATCGTACCTGATATTTATGCAAGCGCTTGCATTACGCCAATCTTAGATGAGCTCAAGAAATTTGTCAATATAGCTAAACCTGTCAGGTGTGGCCCTTGGAGCCATTGGAGCGCTAATAATTGCTCTAGGCCACACCTGACAGGTTTAGGGTGCCTAAGGTCGGACTATATCTGCTGTATTGACAAGCGATTCAATCATGTGTAGTATCATTCCATACGGAAGCGATTGCAATATAATACGCCTTTTGTTTGACAGGCCACATGGATATGCATGATCTTACCTTAGAAGATATTGCCCGCATGGCGGGAGTTTCTCCATCAACCGTCTCACGCGTCCTTAATAATCTGGTAGGAACCCGTTCCAAGGCGCGTGAGCGGGTGCTCAAAGTCTTGGCCGAAACAGGGTTTCAGCCGAATGCGGCCGCACGTTCCCTTGTATTACAACGATCGCAGGTGATCGGCTTGCTGATCCCGGCACCGGCTAGCACTATTCTACATAACCCGGCGGTACTTCAGTTGGCCGAGGTTATAACTCAGGCATGCCACGAGCGTAACTATCTCCTGAGCTTGTTTTTGCTGGGCAGCGACACCGATGAGCAGCAGATTCTGCCAAAAATGACGCGTAAAGGATTTGTCGATGGCCTGATCGTGCGCGGAGCTGATGATCGGGCGAATGACCCATTGCTACACCGATTATCCGAAAGCGGCATGCCACTGGTCTCATTTGGTCGCCCGATCGACCTGGACACCATCAGTTATGTTGCCACCGACAACGCGACCGCCGCCTATAACGCGACCGCTCATCTACTCACGTTGGGACGCCGACGGATTGCGTTGATGGTTGGCTCGCTAGAGACATACGCGAGTCAGGAACGGCTGGCAGGCTACCGAAAGGCACTCATGGATCGGGGTGTGCCGATCGCTGAGCAACTGATTGCCGTTGCTGGCATGAGCGATGCTTATGGCACCACCCGACGGCTGTTACAGCATGCGCCAGACGCAATCTTTCTGCCAACACGTATGGCGCTAGATGTGCTCCGAGTGCTGCGCGAGACCAACTTGCATGTGCCTGATAAGATCGCGCTGATTGGCTTCGAAGATCTACCCCTGGCACTGCAAACCGACCCGCCATTAACAGCAATAAGCCAGCCGATGGAAGCGATTGGCAGACATCTGGTTGGCATGCTGCTCGACATCATGGAAAATGGGGCAGCACCACCGCGTCGTCTTCTGTTTCCACAGGAGTTGCTCATTCGGCAATCGTGTGGAGCAATGTATATGTAAGGAGGAGTGGGATGAGCAGTTTTGGGCGATCCACAATCACAACCAACCCCGTGACGGATAAACTCCACAATGGAAAGCCATCGGTTGGTAGTTGGCTCACACTGTGTTCGCCAGTAGTGGCGGAGAGCATGGCTCAGATCGGCTGGGATTGGCGCGATGCGATGCCATTTGTTAAGGGATGACATCCATAGGTTTCGAGATAGTGCTTAATCGATTGCTACTGATTGATATGCTAGAGAGCGGAGAAAACGATATGCAAATCAGGAATACCATGAATGCACTAACTATTCCCGCTAAAGAACAACATCCGCTAGCAGCATTTTTCACACCCCAGACTGTCGCCGTTATTGGCGCAACCGAGAATGTTGGTAGCGTTGGTCGTACGATTCTTGAGAATTTGACGAATGGTGCCTTCACTGGCAAAGTCTATCCAATCAATCCTAAACGTTCGCATGTGCTTGGGCTTCAAGCGTACCCAACGATCTCCGCAATTGAAGAACCAATTGATCTGGCAGTGATTGTTACGCCAGCATCAACTGTTCCTGGCATTATTGCTGAATGTGCTGCACAACAGATCGGTGCGGTGATTATTATATCGGCCGGCTTCAAGGAAATTGGCGCGGATGGTGCCTTACTAGAGCAACAGATTCAGGTTGCTGCGCGCTCTAATCGGATGCGCATCATTGGCCCAAACTGTCTTGGATTGATGAATCCATATACAGGCCTGAATGCGACGTTTGCGAACCATTTGGCATTACCAGGTGGGGTTGGCTTTATTAGCCAGAGCGGTGCGCTTTGTACAGCTGTACTCGATTGGAGCTTACGCGCCCATGTTGGTTTTAGTGCCTTTGTATCGATCGGCTCGATGCTCGACGTAAGTTGGGGTGATCTGATTGATTATCTTGGCGATGATCCTAATACTGCATGTATTGCGATCTATATGGAATCAATTGGCGATGCTCGCTCATTTCTCTCTGCAGCCCGTGAAGTGGCCCGTTCTAAACCGATCATTGTGATCAAAGCTGGCCGCACCAGTGCCGCTGCCAAAGCTGCAGCCTCACATACCGGCACGCTTGCTGGGAGTGATGCTGTACTGGATGCTGCATTCCGCCGCTGTGGTGTGTTGCGCGTGGATTCGATCGCCGAATTGTTTGATATGGTCGAGGTGCTTGGGAAGCAGCCACGCCCGCAGGGATCACGGCTGACGATCCTCACAAATGCTGGTGGTCCTGGCGTATTGGCGACCGATGAGCTCATTCGTGGTGGCGGTGAACTGGCGACACTCTCACCAGAGACACTGGCCGCCCTTAATGAAATACTGCCAGCGCCATGGAGCCATAGTAATCCGGTTGATATTCTTGGCGATGCTGAGCCTGATCGCTATTTGCATGCGGCCGAGATCATTGCCGCAGATCAACAGAGCGATGGTTTACTGGTGGTGCTTACACCACAGGCGATGACCGATCCAACTGCAACAGCCGAGCGGATGGCCAAGTTTGCGAAACAGATGCATAAGCCACTTCTGGCGAGCTGGATGGGTGGCGAGGATGTGTCTGCTGGTGATCGCCTACTGAGCCATGCTGGTATTCCAACCTTCGATTTTCCGGATACCGCAGCACATGTATTTACCCGCATGTGGCAGTTAAGCCACAATCTGCAGAGCCTCTACGAGACGCCAGTATTGGCTGTTGGTGCGAATTTGGAAATGAATCGCGCGCGTGTCGATAGTATCATCGCGGCGGCAGATTCTGTTGGCAGGCTGTTGCTTAGTGAGGCCGAGGCCAAGCAGATACTGGCTGCCTATGCCATCCCAGTTGTCACAACCGAAGTTGCTCAGAGCCCAGATCAAGCAGTTGCGCTTGCCCAGCGTATGGGTTTCCCTGTCGTACTCAAACTCGTATCCGCAACCATTACCCATAAAATGGATGTGGGTGGGGTTAAGCTCAATCTGAATACAGAAACAGCAGTACGCCGCGCATATAGTGCGATTCGTAATTCGGTAACGCGACTACGCGGCGCTGAGCATTTTCAGGGCGTGAGTGTCCAGCCGATGGTTCAAGGATCTGGCTATGAACTCATCTTAGGGAGCAGTTGTGATGCACAGTTTGGGCCGGTGCTATTATTCGGCTCAGGTGGTAGTCTGGTGGAAGTATTCCAGGATTCAGCCTTAGGGCTACCGCCTCTCAATACAACACTGGCCCGCCGCATGATGGAACGTACGCGTATCATGAAGGCGCTCCAAGGTACACGTGGCCAACCGCCGGTGGACATGCTCGCTCTGGAACAGTTGCTGGTACGTTTTAGCCAGTTGGTTGCCGAACAACCGCGTATTAGAGAGATCGATATTAACCCATTGCTTGTAAGCCATGAGCAGCTTATTGCGCTCGATGCCCGTGTGATTCTACATCCACCTGCCGAGCTTGGGCATCCGCTACCGCGCCTAGCAATTCGACCATACCCAACCCGCTATATTGATCACTGGCAACTCAATGATGGAACACAGCTTCAGGTGCGGCCAATTCGGCCAGAAGATGAGCCAAAGTTGGTTGAGTTTCACCATACTCTTTCGGAGGAAACCGTTCATAATCGCTACTTCCAGGAGCTGAAGCTTGGCACACGTATTGCCCATGATCGACTCACACGGCAGTGCTTCATTGATTATGATCGCACCCTGGCGCTTGTTGTTGAGCAGCATGACCCAGAAAGCCAAACGGATCAGATCATTGCGGTTGGTCGCTTGGTCAAGCGCCATGGTCGCCCCGAAGCGGAGTTTGCTCTGCTAGTGAGTGATCAGTTTCAGGGACGTGGGATTGGCCGTAACCTGTTAGAACGCCTGATCGGCACTGCGCGTGATGAAGAGATCGAGCGCGTTATTGGCTATATTCTGCCTGGAAACATGGGTATGCGACATATCGCCACGCAACTTGGGTTCGTTGCACAGCGTCAGAGCGATTATATTGAGGTGGTGCTGACAATACCAAAGCAGATTTAGTCCGCGAGCGGTTGACATAAATACTGCCGCTGGACACAAACCGAAGAAAGGCAGGGTTATGCGTTTACGCCCCACAGCACGCCGTAGGCCGAGTGCTGATGCTGATTCCCCGGATACTCCGAATACGCCGATTAGTTGGCGGCGATTGCTGCAATATGTGCGCCCATACCGTATGCGAATGGTGTTGATATTTGTTGCGTTAGCACTTACGAGCGCGGCCACACTCACATTCCCACTAGTGATTGTACAGTTGCTTGACACTGTTCTGAAACAGGCCGATTTGGCACAACTCAATCTACTTACGCTCGCCTTGGTTGGGTTGTTCTTGTTTCAATCAGTGGTACAGTTCATCCAATCCTATAATCTGAATTATGTTGGTGAGCGGATTGTGCTTGATCTAAGAACATCACTCTATCGGCGCTTACAGGAATTATCACTCGATTTCTATGCCAATCGGCGGGTTGGTGAACTGATTTCGCGCATGTCCAGTGATGTTACCCAAGTGCGTGCCGTGCTTACCAATAATGTCACCCAGCTACTCAGCCAGATAGTTTCGCTGATTGGCTCGGTTGTGATTGTTTTTGCCCTCAACCCGCGGCTGACAATGTTCATTTTGGTGTTAGTCCCAGTGATCGCGGCAATAGCGATTGTGTTTGGACGTTCATTCCAGAGCCTAGGCACGAGCGTTCAGGATTCATTGGCAGATGCTACTGTTGCGGCCGAAGAGAGTTTACAGGGCGTACGTGTCGTTAAGAGCTTTGCACGCGAGGCATATGAGGTGCAGCGCTATAGTGCGGCTATGCAACAGAACTTTGCGCTCACCCTACGTTTGGCGGTCTTTCGTTCGGCATTTGGCTCCACAATGGCCTTCCTGGGGTTTAGTGCGATTGCAGCAGTGCTCTGGTTTGGTGGCCGCGAAGTGGTTGCTGGGCGGCTGACGCTGCCACTCTTAAGTGGGTTCCTGATCTATGGTATGACAATCGCTGCCAATATTGGTGGGCTGGCAAACCTCTATGGCCAATTCCGCGAGACACTTGGCGCGATACGGCGTGTGTTCGAGATTCTGGATACCACTCCCACGATTGTTGATGCGCCCGATGCACACGCACTGGCTACCGCTCAGGGCCGGATTGTGTTTGATCAGGTGATGTTTCACTACGATGCCAACACGCCAGTACTGGAAGGGATTTCGCTCGATATTGCGCCTGGCGAGATTGTTGCCTTAGTTGGGCCAAGTGGTGCAGGCAAGAGCACTATGTTTAATCTGATCCCGCGCTTCTATGATCCAACTGATGGTGCGATTCGGATTGATGATCATGACTTGCGTACAGTCACACAGCGCAGTTTACGCCAGCAGATCGGGATTGTGCCGCAGGAGACGCTCCTATTTGGCGGGTCAATTCGTGAGAATATCCTCTATGGGCGGCTCGATGCCAGCGAAGACGAGATTATTGCAGCAGCGAAAGCCGCCAATGCCCATGATTTCATTATGGATCAGTCCAATGGCTATAACACAATTGTTGGTGAGCGTGGTGTGAAGCTCAGCGGTGGTCAGCGCCAGCGAGTAGCGATCGCACGCGCAATTCTCAAGGATCCACGCATTCTGTTGCTCGATGAAGCGACGAGTGCGCTTGATAGTGAATCCGAGGAGTTGGTGCAAGAAGCACTTGAGCGGCTTATGCATGGCCGTACGACTGTGATTATC
>JANLSE010000474.1:0-5552 GCA_031362265.1 Roseiflexaceae bacterium | reverse complement strand
CTTTTGTCAGACCGATTCGATACCCCTTATCGCGGCGATACATCAGATACACATAGTACACATTCTCACGCGCACCTAAGCGTGCAAAGCACATATGGTTTGGCGTAAACCGCGCGATAGAACCATTTGAAAGCGTAACCTGAAGGAGGTTACCAGTGTGCTGCCGCTCGTATGTTTTCTCAACGCTGCGCTGTGTTACGGTACCACGCCCAGCACCAACCACTACCTGTATGCCAGGCTGAATAGCTTCAATTGGCATTTCACCAGTTGGTGTGCGCACAAGCGAACCTGCCGGGAGGCACTGATCCTCATCCCCGACAACAAACAGATTGCGATTGCCGAGCACATCCTCATAGCCAGTCGCAAGTTGCTTGAGGAAGACGTATTGGGCACGATTGGTATCCTGATACTCATCGGCCAGAATATAGGTGTAGCGCCGATGATATTTTTCAAGAACATCATGGTGATTCTCAAACATCCAGACCGTCTCGGCCAGCAGATCGTCAAAATCCAGGGCGTTCGACTCGCGCAGCAGTGCTTGATAGCGCTCATAACAGCGCGCCACGATCTCATCAAAGTAGCCACGCGCATGTGTTTTGAATTCGGCAACGCCGATCAGTTCATTTTTTGCGCGCGAGATCGATGCATGGATGGCGCGTGGATTATGCTTCTTCTCATCGAGATCAAGGAACTTGAGCACACGCTTCATCAGACGCTGCTGATCATCACTATCATAGATCGCGAAATCACGCTCACGGCCAGTATGCGTAATATCGCGGCGCAAGAAGCGGGTACATATACTATGGAAGGTTCCTACCGTCAGCGCCGCAGCACGCCCCTCGCCAAGGATAGCATCAAGCCGCTCACGCATTTCGCGAGCAGCTTTATTGGTGAAGGTAACCGCCAGGATCTGGTAGGGATCAACCCCAGCCTGCTCGATCAGATGTGCCACCCGATGTGTGAGCACACGCGTCTTGCCACTCCCCGGCCCAGCCAACACTAGTACTGGCCCAGAAATAGCCTCCACAGCATCACGCTGCTTCTGGTTAAGTGCGGCAAGCAGATCAGCCATGAGGGGAATGCTCCTGTCGAGGTGAGATTGAACAGATGTATTATAACATGGGCTCAGAGGTTAGAAATAAACAGAACGCAAATACAATAACGCAACGGCCACATGCTCTGTGACCGTTGCGTTATGCGTTGTGCGTTATACGTTTACCCGCCAAATGCGATCTGTGCACGCTCAATGCTGGCCACATCAATCAGGCCAACATTCATCGGTGGGGTTGCTGGCGCAACCAGGGCTTTTGCCAGCACATCATCCAGCGTATCAACCAGAATGATCTCTAGCTCATCGAGCACCTCACGTGGCAGATCATCGAGATCTGGCCCATTGCGGCGTGGCAGAATGATCGTTTTGATCCCCGCCCGATGCGCACCAAGGGCTTTCTCTTTGATCCCACCGATTGGCAGGACACGCCCACGTAGAGTGATTTCACCGGTCATGGCAATATCATCACGTACGAGACGGCCAGTAGCAGCCGAAGCTAATGCTGTCGCCATGGTAATACCAGCCGAAGGCCCATCCTTTGGCACAGCCCCACCCGGCACATGGATATGAATGGCATGGCTATCAAAGAACTTCGGATCGATCCCAAGTGACCAAGCACGTGATCGAACATAGGTGAGTGCCGCCTCCGCACTTTCACGCATAACGTCACCAAGCTGGCCGGTGATTCGTAGATCCTTCGCACCTGGCACAGCAGCCGCTTCCACAAAGATAATATCGCCACCAACTGGCGTCCAGACCAGCCCAGTTGAAACACCTGGCTGATCGATTCGCTCTCTGGCTTCATTAAAGAAGCGTGCGCGCCCAAGCGCATTGCGCACAAAAGGCTCATCGACGACCATTGGTGTAGTAGCCAGCAAACGAGCAGCTTCTGGGCTCTCCGTTAGCTTGTCATCAGAGCTACCAGTATCCTCAGCGATCTGGCGTGTAACCTTACGCAATACGGAGCCTAGCTGGCGCTCAAGCGTACGCACACCCGCTTCACGTGTGTAATCGTGGATAATCGTACGCAGCGCAACATCCTCGACTGTGGCATCATCGGCGCGTAAACCATTGGCGCGTAATTGGCGTGGCAGGAGATGGCTCTTGGCGATTTCGAGCTTCTCTTCGGCAGTATAGCCACTCAATTCAATCACTTCAAGCCGATCACGCAGAGCCGGTGGTACTGTATCAAAGGTATTCGCGGTGGCAATGAAGAGTGCCTTACTCAAATCAAATGGCAGATTGAGATAGTGATCGGTAAAGGTGTGATTTTGCTCTGGGTCGAGTACTTCCAGCAATGCTGAAGATGGATCACCACGGTAATCATTCCCAAGCTTATCGATCTCATCAAGCAGAATAACTGGATCAGAAGCACCCGCGCGCCGCAGTTCCTGGATGATACGGCCAGGTTGCGAGCCAATATAGGTGCGGCGGAAGCCGCGCAGTTCAGCCTCATCACGCACACCACCGAGGGCCATTCGCACAAACTGGCGGCCAAGTGCACGCGCAATACTCTGTCCAAGGCTGGTTTTGCCAACTCCGGGAGGCCCAACAAAGGCAAGAATTGGCTCACGTGAGCGCTCCTCTGGGCTGCCATACAACTCACGGCGTTGGCGCACCGCAAGGTATTCCAGAATACGCTCCTTGATCTTCTCTAACCCGTGGTGATCCGCATCCAGAACCTCACGGGCATGGGCAATATTGATCGCCGTGCCAGTTGTTTTGCTCCAGGGGAGTTCTGCCAACCATTCCAGGTATGTACGAACCATCTGGTATTCAGGTGATGCATTATTCATGCGCTGGAGGCGATTGAGTTCGCGATCCGCTTCCTTACGCGCGGTATCGGGTAATCCCGCCGCTTCCAGTTTTGTGCGCAGATCCTCTAGTTCATTCGCCTCGGGATCATCCTCGCCAAGTTCCTTTTGAATGGCCCGCATCTGCTGGCGCAGATAGAATTCGCGCTGCTGCTTGGCAGTGCTCTCTTCAACTTCCTGGCGTAGCTTCACCTGTACCTGCATCATCGCCAACTGTTTGCGATAGAAATCGCGAACCTTGGTGAGCCGCGCAGTAACATCGAAGGTCTCAATCAGATCCTGACGCTCAGTAAAGGTGTAATCGGGAGAATAGCCGGTGTTATCGGCCAAATGCCCTGGATCATCAATACTACGTACAAAATTACGAATTTCCTGTGGAACACCAGGCCGCAAATCGAGCACTGCGTCAATTGCAGCATGGACTTCGATCATCAATGTTTCCAGCTCGGGAGTGCGCTCAAACTGATCGGCCTGCTCAGTGTATTCAGCGCGCAGATACGGCTGCGCCTGAGACAATGTGCCGATTATCGCACGCACCATACCACGCACAACGATCCCGCTGGTGCCATTTGGTAGCTTCCCCATCTGCTCAATGCGCCCAACAACACCTACATGGTGAAGGCGCATGAGTAATGGAGCATCCTCATCGGAATCCTCACGCTCAACGGCCAACAGTATCTGCCGGTTGCCATGTAATGCCGCCTCGGCTGCCTGCGCGCTCATTTCGTCCAGCGGAAGCGTCATAACAGTATAGGGAAAGACAACAATGTCTTCCAAAATAAGCAAGGGCAACGTCTGCGTCGCCTCAACATCCTGTGGGTTGATTGATTCAGTCATGCCAGACCTCGATTTCTTTGAAGCGGAATACTTATTCCGTTACAAGCATTATGAGAGAGTAGCAGGGCAATGTCAAGAGTTACACAGCGAATCTAGCATTTCTCTAGTAGAACTACTACCAGGGTTACGGCTGAGTTGATAGAACCACAGGCTCTTCGCTACCAGGCATTCGGCTGCGTGAATCGGTGAGATAGGCGAATGGTGACACAATATCGTACCAGCCAGTACGCAACGTGATATTGGCTGGATCGGTTCCCGCAGGTAACTCAATATCAAATTCCTCGCTATATAACATTCCAGGTTGCCATTCCCAAGCTGGGAGCAGTGCATAGCTTGGCAAATGAACAAAACGCGCATCGCTAAGCCCATCGATCCGCGAAACTGCTACAAATGTACCGTTTGTAAACCCATTAGAGATACGCCATGTGAACCGCAAGCGTAGCCGACCGCTTGCAATTGGTTCGGCATGAGCGCTGATGAGATCAATAGCATTTCCAAAATGCTGGAGTGCCGGGGATCCATCGTCACGGGCTTGGACAATCGTATTGAGCATGCCACGCTTGGCACTTGTGCGAGTAAACAGCAGCAATCCATCCCGCATATGTTCCAGGCCAAATGTGGGGTCACGCAGCATAAGTGCAATTGCCGCACGATCGCCATCTATCCCACCAGCATACCCACCCTCAATTGGGAGGAAAAAGTCGAACAGCGCATCGGCAATAACAACATCCACCTGTGGGAGCAGGCCCGGCAAGCGTTCAGGGCCGCGCGCCTCATCTGGGTAGCGCGTTAGATAGAGCGTCGCACGATTGGCAAGATGCGGTGCCAGAAAGTTCGATACCGCGACTGGTGCAGTTTGCGGTACGAGTGTCAGAAACGTGTCTTTGAGTTGATCACGGCTGATAACGCCATAGCGGGCTGGATCAAGCCCTGTGCCGGGAATACGCAGCCAGAATAGCGGATTAAGTGGGATATCAACCAGTAATGCCGCACATAGTATAACGATCCCACAGGTAAGCCCAAGATCGCCCTGCCAACTACGCCCGCCACGTTTGCGCGGCAACGCTTGCGCACGCACAATCCCATCGATCAGCGCCATGATAATAAACGGAACTACCATCGCATAATGGTGATAGCGATAATCAAATGCGCCACCTGGCCCGGTCGTGATGAATGCAGCTGCCGCAATCGGTAGCCCAGGGAGAAACCAACGCCAACCCCGCCAGGCGATCAGTAACACTGGCCCAAAGACAATCAAGCCATTCAGGGTACGCTCGCCAAGTGTGGTGCCAATTTCGGCTAATTGACCAAAATAGTAGGTGAGATAGTTGCTGGTAATTGTGCTAACACCACCCACACTCGCATGTGCAAAAAGTGGGCGGATGATGAAGAAAGCCAGTATGCCATAGAGCAGCCCAGCAATGACTGTCAGAAGACCAACCCGCCGTAGCCCTCCCCAGAGGAATATCACCGCTCCAATGCCAACTACCACTGCGGCAACATAAAATTTGAGGCTGAGCGCCACTGCCAGCGTAATCGTGTAACGTAGCCATGCCCGTTGATCAAGGGCATCAAGTGCCAGCATAAGCACTGGTAGCGCCAGCGTATCGGCATGCAAATCGAATAGCACTCCAGTAAGTGCAACCGGGTAGAGCAGATAGATGAGGGTGGCACAACGTGTGGCATAGCGGTTCTGGGTGCGCCGAGCAGCCAGCCGATAGACACCGATTGCCCCAAGTACAAACAGTATTGCCTGTGCCACTAGTAGGGTTCGTGGGTCGGGCATCAGAGCGTAGAGGGGTGCAAAGAGCACATACCCTAACTCAACATGTCCAGCTAGGCGCGAGGCC
>JANLSE010000464.1:0-2058 GCA_031362265.1 Roseiflexaceae bacterium | reverse complement strand
CCTTTATGGATCAGATCTTGGAGCTGGGCGCGTTCGTCGTCCGTCAAGGTGACGTGGTAGATTTTGCGCATGATATCCTCCCGGCATACGTCGCTAGACTGGGAGAAAGTATACTTCAGAATCACCATGGTTGCCTACTAGCTGTGGGCGGCCTATTCATCCCGCGTACATGGGTTTGGGCTCCCGATGGGCGCATGTTGATCACCGAGCGCGGCTCTGCCTCAACGCAAGACGAGAACACGGCCAGTATTCGCGTCTTTAAGAATGGCGCATTACTGCCAACTCGTGCACTGAGTTTTGGCGTGCAAGGCAATGGCGAGCGTGGATTGCTTGGTTTAGCACTTGATCCGAATTTTACGACAAATGGCTATCTCTATACCTACTATACACGGCAGAAGGGTGATGTTAACCACGAGCAAAACCCTCCACCAATCCCCTGTAATGGTGTAATCCTTACAGGGGATCAGGCTTGTAATCGTGTCTCGCGTTGGCAAATGGTTGGCGATACGATCGATATCAATTCTGAGAAGTTACTCATTGATAATATCCCCAACTATCAGGGGATTCATAATGCGGGCGATCTCCAGTTTGGTTTGGATGGCAATTTATATATTACGACAGGTGAGGGTGGCTTTCCAGTCAGCTATGCCCGCAATATAGCGGTACTGGCTGGCAAGGTACTGCGAATCCGCCCTGATGCAAGTGTCCCAAATGGCTATACCATCCCAACCGATAACCCCTATCGTACTGCTAGCGGCTCGCGCATCTGCGGCCCACTACCAGTAGCAGCTGGTACTGGCCCGTGCCAGGAGATTTATGCACTTGGCTTCCGCAACCCCTTCCGCATGGCAATCAAGCCTGGCACTAGCACGCCATATGCATTTGATGTTGGTGGCGGCCGCTGGGAGGAAATTAACCAGGTGAATAATGGCGGTGATTACGGCTACCCTGATGTTGAGGGTGCATGCCCAATCGCGCAGAATTGTACTGGCCCGACTGGGACTTACACGGATCCGATTTTCGCATATCAGCACAATAACCCGCCCTCAACCGCAGATGATGCTGCAGTTATTGGAGGCGCCTTCTATACCGGTGCAAGCTACCCCGCCGAATACCTGAATAATATCTTCTATGCCGATTTTGTACGTGGCTGGATCCATCGCTTAGTTCCCGGCCCAGGAAATACATGGACTGATACCGATTTCGCGACCGGCGGTTCATCGATTATTGGTGTGCGTGCCGGGCCAGATACCAATATCTACTACATCACGATCGACAATGCTGGCGTTGGGCAGATCCGTCGCTTCCGTTATCAACTTGGCGCCAACCAGCCACCCACCGCGCGCATTAATGTGAATACACTTGGCGGCCCGTTGAATACCCAGTTTACGTTCTCAAGTGCAGCATCAACCGATCCAGAGGCCAGCGCGCTCAGCTACACCTGGGATTTTGGTGATAACACTAACCAAACAACGACAAGCGCCACAACAGTTAATCACATCTATGGCGCAGCTGGAGCTAAAGTCGTTACATTAACGGTCACCGACAGCGGCGCGCCACCGGCAACTTCGGAGCCAGCAACAATCACTGTGTTCCCTGGCAATCAGCCAGCCACCGGCCAGATTGTGCTTACCAACAATAGCGATTCTACGCGCACCAAGTTCTATGCTGGCGACACATGGTCGTTCAGCGCAGCAAACCTTAGCGACGACCAGACACCTGCCCAGAATATCCATGTATCATGGACGGTAGAATTTCATCATCAGCAGCATATGCATCCATTCCTTGATGGTATTCAGGGCAATAATGGCTCAATGACGCTCTTCAATAGTGGTGAGCCTGATCCGGTTATCTGGTATCGCATAATCATGTCACTCACTGATGCCCAAGGTCAGACTTCCACTGTTCAGCGCGATATCTTCCCCGAGCTGACAACCGTGACACTGACAAGCAATCCACCTGGAGTCGCGATGACGGTCGACGCAAACCCGTTGGTGGCAACCTCCACGATTACGCGTGTAGTTGGCTACAACATGGGTATTACTGCGCCAGCCAGCC
>JANLSE010000421.1:0-5472 GCA_031362265.1 Roseiflexaceae bacterium | reverse complement strand
CACAGCCTGGCGTACATCGGGGATGATCGCTAGCGCCGAAATAAGCAGCGTCGGCGGGATAGGTGTGCGTACTCCATCGGCGGCACGGTATTCATTATTCAGCGAGTCCTTCCCTGAAATGAATGGTGTGCGATAGGCGAGTGCCGCATCATAACAACCTGCAGATGCTCGTACCAAACCTGCCATACGATCCGGGTGGCGGGGATCTCCCCAGCAGAAATTGTCGAGAATAGCAGCCTGTGCAGGATCGCCACCAACCGCAACAATATTGCGCAATGCCTCATCAATACATGCAAGCGCCATCCAGTATGGATCACTCAGCCCATAGCGTGGGTTGATTCCGCATCCAATAACAGCGCCGCGCATTGAGCTGCGGATTGGTTGTAATACTGCCGCATCTCCTGGGCCATCGCATTGTACGCCAACCAGTGGCTTGATGACAGTACGCCCCTGCACCTCATGATCGTAGGTACGCACAATCGGTTCTTTGGATGCAATATTCGGGTGGGCAAGCAGGCGAAGTAGTGCGGTGTGAGGATCAAGTGCATGCGGTTGTTTGAGATCTAGCCCTTGCCCTGTTTCCGCTTGCCACATGGCATTCAGCACACGTTGAGGCCGCCCACCATGGACGAAATTCATCCCAAGGTCAACAAGAATCGCACCACGATGCCGAACCGTAAGACGTTGATCGCCGGTAAACTGGCCGATGACAGTCGCCTCGACATCCTCGCTATCACAGAGCGCCTGAAGTGTAGCGATTGATTGGGGCGGAACTGCCAATACCATACGCTCCTGAGCCTCAGAGAGCCAAATCTCCCATGGCTGGAGCCCTGCGTACTTCAGTGGTACTTTCTCGAGATCAACCAATGCACCGGTTTCTTCACCCATCTCACCAACTGCCGAAGAGAGCCCGCCAGCGCCACAATCGGTAATTGCGTGATACAGTTTTGCATCGCGTGCTTGTAGCACCACATCAATCATCTTCTTTTCGGTGATCGGGTCGCCAATTTGCACGGCACTACCAACATCCTGAGCTGTGGTATGGGTTAATTCTTCGCTACTGAACGTTGCTCCATGAATGCCATCGCGTCCTGTTCTTCCGCCAAGCACCACGACAAGATCGCCGGCTTTGGCCCCGCGTGGGTGGCGGCCACGTGGCGCTAGGCCAAGCGTGCCACAATACACAAGTGGGTTTGCGGTATATCCAGGATCATAGAGTACTGCACCATTTACAGTTGGGATGCCAAGTTTGTTTCCATAATCGCGTACGCCTGCTACAACGCCAGCCGCCACCTGACGGGGTGGTAAAACCCCAGGCGAAAGTGTGGTATCGGGTGTGTCGATTGGCCCAAAGCAAAGTACATCGGTATTGGCAATCGGTTGGGCCGAGACCCCAAGCACATCGCGAACGACCCCCCCAACACCCGTGTTTGCACCGCCAAATGGTTCTAATGCCGAAGGGTGATTATGGGTTTCGACCTTGATCGATAACTCATACTCTTGGTCGAATACAATAATACCAGCGTTATCGACAAATGCCGAAAGCACAAACGGCGCACCGGTTTGAGTCTCCATAAGCTGTTCGGTCGCCGACATGAGAAAGGTCTTGATTAAGCTGTCAATCTCACAATCGCGCTCCAACATGTGGTAGCCGGGGTATAGCGTTGAATCAGACAGGTTCGATGGGCTGTTTGGTTCTTGGTTCTTGGTTCGTGCATGCTCATAATGCACACGCGCCTTAAATGTTTTATGTGAACAGTGCTCACTCCAGGTTTGGGCCAATGTCTCAAGTTCGCCATCGGTTGGGTCGCGACCCTCGCCACGGTAGTAATCGCGAATAACTTGCATTTCCCTCAGATCGAGGGCAAGGATACCTTTGCGGCTGATCTGTACGAGCTCATCATCATCGGCTTCACGCAGCGCAACTTGTGCTACAAGCGCTACGACCTCAGTTGGGGTTTGGAGGAGTTCGGTGTACCAGGCCGCCCGTTCGGCAATAGCTTCACCAGCATAACTGAGCGTCACTTGGATCAGTGGGTTTGCCAGGTTGCGCCCTTCGCTAGCATGAGCCAACCGGTAGCGTCGTAATGTGCGTACGACCCGCATTCCGGTTATGCCCAGATGCTTTGCACCGATTCGTACACTTTCGGCCTCGTTATCGGTTACTCCTGCACGATATGCAACTTCAGCCCATAGGCCAGGTTCACTGGTAAGTGCGTCGATTGGTTGGCATTCTGCGACCTGTACAACGCTATCGTGCAGCAGTGCATTGGCGAGCAGATGCAGGTCGTCAACCGAAAACTGCCCCTCTAGCAGGTAAAGTTGTTGTGGTGCAGCTGAATCATGAATGGAACGGACGGTGACCAAATATGCGGCCATGAGTTGGGGTGCTCCTCAGTAATCGAGTAGTTTATGGTGAATAACAGGGTATCTGGATTTCCATGCTCAATATAACCAAGTACGTTTCTATGTGCGACATGGGTTTGTTACGCTTATTGTAGCGCAATCGCCTCGCCATTGATCTGATCGCTTGCTGGCCCAACTAATCGCATGGTGGCCTCGGCAATCTCCGCTGGCGATACTGCGCGCTGTTGCCCTGAGAGGCCAAGTAAACTGGCGCGTGCCTGCTCAGCAGTTCGGCCAGTTTTTATAACGAGATTATGGATTGCGTCATGGAGCATATCGGTTTCGACCCAGCCAGGGCAGAGTGCATTGGCAGTAATCCCACTGCGGCCTAGTTCTAATGCCATTGAACGTGTGAGGCCCACCAGTGCATGTTTTGAGGCACTATATGCGGAAGAAAAAGCCAGGCCGCTGAGCCCAGCAATCGAGGCGATATTAACAATTCGCCCCCACTTGTTGGCTAGCATATCTGGAATAACAGCACGGCAACAATAGAACGCACCAGTTACATTTACACGCATAATGTGCTCCCATGTCGCATCATCCGTGTCAGTTACTCGTAGGCTGGCAGTGATTCCAGCATTATTCACAAGAATAGTAATTGGCCCAAGTTGGGCACGAACCTGTGTACAGAGTGCAGCTACAGCTTGTGAATCAGATACATCACATGGCATAGCACACATGCTTGGATACGCGGCGCATGTGGCAGCTAAGGCGGCCTGATTGCGACCTGTCACAGCTACAGAAGCACCAGCATCCGCCAATGCCCATGCGATCGCTTGCCCGATCCCACGCCCACCACCAGTAACAAGCGCAATATGACCACTCAGATCACCCTTTAGGTCAACCATACAATGCCTCATCTCAACGCGCAAGAACCAATCAGTGAACCGCAGAGCCATTCATATGAGCAGAGACCAGCAGACCGCGAGTGACATAGTGACAAGATGACATAATGAGATGGTCGATCATTCCATCGCTCTGCGCTCTGCGCTTTGCGCTTTGCGCTCGCTATGTTACCCTACCCGTGGCGCCTGAGCAAGCACTGCACGCCAGTCACGAATCGCCCAGGGGAGATAGGCAAGCACGAAGCAGGTAAGGCCGATCAGTTCAAGGCCGATAATATACCAAGGCCATGGCCCCATATAATCAATAACGGTTGGAAATTCGGGTGTGCGTGCGATATACATGTAATTGCCACCAGTGATAACATTCACTACTGTGATGATTGCCATATAGATATTTGTGATCAGCACGGTTCGCCATATTGAGCGCCATGTAGGGCGAAAGCCATCGCCCAGGATCATAAATGCGATCGCCACAATAACCAGCAGAATGAGCAAATTAGCAATCAGATGATCGAATCCAAATAACTGAAATGGTGTGCCAGTGTAGCTCGCGGCAAAATACTGATTCATGAGAGCACCTCGTGGATGATGGATGCTAACGATTATATGCGCGAGTGGCCTTTAGTGAGTATCGCTAAATGATACAGAACTTCGTGGTGCTTGACTATTCGGGTATACTTGCGCCTGCGTTTCTATCATCGTGAGGCACTACACAGCGTTAGGTCGCTGTTTTTTTGCATGCAGCCCAAGCAACGGCTGTGATTGTATACATTCGATGATCTGAAAGGGGCAATCATGTCACAACAACGCTCATTCTTACCTTATCTTGTGCTATTAGGCGGAGTATTGATCGCCGCTTCCTCCTCGATCATGATTCGCTATGCACAAGGCTTTGGTGTGCCATCAATTCAGGTTGCAGCTGGGCGACTTATTGTGGCAGCCGTGATTCTGCTGCCGCTAGGTTTCACGCGTGCACGCACTGAAGTGCAGCAACTTACCCGCCGTGAGTTGGTATTGGCCATGATTGCAGGAACACTGCTTGCTGCACACTTTGCTAGCTGGATCTCCTCACTCGCCTATACGTCTGTTGCCTCTTCGGTTGCCCTGGTTTCGACCAACCCGCTCTGGGTTGGCCTAGCATCGCTCTTATTGCTACGCGAAAGGCTTGCCTCACTTATGTGGGTGGGGATGGCGCTGACAATCGGTGGGAGTATTTTCATCGGTGTGAGCGATGGGGGCGGCGCGAATGCAAGTAATGCGCTGGTTGGCAATCTGCTCGCACTTCTAGGTGCCATCACAGTATCGGGTTATTTCCTGATTGGCCGTACGTTACGTATTCGCCTGACAACCCTCGCCTATATTTGGCTCGTCTATAGCAGCGCCGCTGTGGTATTGCTGATCGCCGCTATTGTTCAGAGCTTGGTTTCTGGGCATGGGCTCCCATTTCTTGGCTACCCAGTGCCAGTGTATCTGCTCTTCTTAGGAATGGCAATTGGGCCGCAACTGCTTGGGCATACATCGCTCAACTGGGCTTTGCGCTATGTTTCGGCCACATTTGTCACGATTAGCCTACTTGGCGAACCGCTTGGTTCGGCGGCTCTGGCCCTGCTATTGTTTGGTGAGATCTTCGCGCCACTCCAGTTCGTAGGTTTCCTCATCCTGCTGATTGGGATTGTTGTCGCTGCTTGGTCCGAACGTAAAGGCGTATAGGGCAGAGATTCTCAGACAGGACTAAAGTTAGGTCAAAAATCGCATTTATTTAGACTAAAGTTAGGCTCTTTCTCCGTCTTTGGGTAGATTATCACCGCCCATCGTGTGATGTACACTTGCAATATCTGCAAATTTCAACATTCCCGCATTTCATTGCTGAACAATGTTGGTTCAAATGCCCAATAATTTTGTAGTTGCGTATGTTCTTGCCTGATTGGGCCTCCTTTAAGTGGCCTAGCTCAATCGTAGGAGCATACAACAGTTGGGCTTTAGCTGGAACCGATTCAGTTGCTGGAATGGGGAATTAGTAAGGATTCACACCATGAACAACATAAGGTTCTCGCGACGGCAGTTTTTGGGCCTTGCTGCTGCAGGAGCCGGTGGTCTGCTCATCCAGCAAGGGCTCCAGCAATTTGGTTCGTCGGCTGATAGCCCAAGTGCGCACCACACGACGACACTTGATGCCGGTGTTGTCGTTGCTCTGGCTGCCCCAAGCCCTGTAGTTGCGAAG
>JANLSE010000383.1:0-5169 GCA_031362265.1 Roseiflexaceae bacterium | reverse complement strand
CGTATGATCGCAATAAACATGTTTGCACTCATTCTCTCTGCACTTCAGCGGCTCGTTAACCAAATAATCCAATCAGTTGTGCAATGCTTTGAACCACAAAGAGTAAGCGTGCCCCAAGCTGTGCCGCTGGGCCAAGCAGTGGTTCAACACTCACACCATTATCGCTAATCTGGCGCTCGGCCTGGAGCTTTCGCTCTGGGTCGATCTCAACCCGTACGATTCGATCGCCACTTGCCGCCTGGAGACTGGTTGTTTCATCCTGGCCATCCCATACACTCGTGGTCACATTGCCACTTGCCATTGTCAGGCGTACATCCACCGGCACACGAACCGTACCAGTTCGCGATAGAGCTACCGAATCGCCAGTTGGGCTAAGTTGCTTGATGGCATAGCCGATCTCGCCACCATTGATATATTCATCAAAGAACCAGGGCTGTGGCCCAAGTGATTCTTCTATGGAAGCACGAAAATCGGCTGTACGTGGATGTTTGAAGCGGTAGGTTGTTAGGTAGGTTGCCATGGCTTGTTGGAACCGTTCAGTGCCAACGACCCGTTCTAGCGTCCAGAGGCCAAGTGCTGTTTTTGCATAAATCAATGCGGCATATGAGTTGCCAGAGTAGCTCCAAGAGGTTTGAGTGAGTGGTTTACCTGCAGGCGCACCAAGATAGTTCAGTCGCTCAAAGGTTTCGGGGCTGATCTTGATTGGGCCAAAACCAAGCTTATCGCCCGCATCCGCATTGTAGCGCGCACCACTATACTCGGTTAACCCTTCGTCCAGCCAGGGTTCCGCCGATTCGTTGGTGGCAGTTTGCATCGGCCACCACTGATGGCCAATTTCGTGCGCGGTGACATAGGCGGTAAAGCCTGAGCCATTTGGTAAGCCGCCGGTACCACCCGTAATGAGCGTTGGGTATTCCATTCCCCCAGCGCCTTCGGCATCCTCTGGCACATCGATAATCGTTAGGCGTGGATGCGGATATTGCCCAAACCAGCGGCTCAGTGTTGTGATCGTACCTACGCCAGTTGCCAGATAGTCGCCTACGGCGGCTGAGTGTTCGGGTAGGTAGTACAGCACAATCTCGACCGCCCCAGCCTGTGTGCTCTGGGTAAGGAAATCGGGTGAAGTAGCAAATGCAAAATCGGTTACATCCGTTGCAGTGTAATGAACTATGGATCGCTCATCGCGCTCTTGTGGTGGGCCACTTGGCATTCCTACGCCAGCAACGACATAGCCAGATGGCACGTTGATCGTCACATCATAGGAGCCAAAATCGTTAAAGAACTCCGCGTTTGCATGCCATGGCTCAGTATCCCATTGGCCGCGATCATACACCGCCATTTTGGGGTACCATTGGCCAACCATGAAAAACGTATCGTTTTTGCCACCATAGCCAGTACGCGCGAACACCCGTGGTAATTTGCTTGTCCAACTCGCATCAAGCTCAATCTGCTGGCCGGGCGCTAAGGGCTTTGGGAGCGGAACCCGCATAAGGGTATCGCTGACCGTGGACAGCGAACGTAATTCGGTTCCATCTGCCAGCGCGAGGGTATGAACAGTGATATCGCCAAGTTCTTCTGGCTTGATTGCGAATCCTCGGCTCTGCCCACCCGATTCCTGCATCCAGGTTGTGTTCAGATCGCGAAATGAGCGTAAATACAGGCGTATATACAGCTCGTGAAGAGTATCTTCCGAGCGGTTTATATAGGTGATTCGCTCTGTCCCACTCACAGTTTTGGCAATCGGGTCAAGCTGAGCATTTATTTGATAGGATGCAACGATAGTGGCATGCTGCTCTTGCTGGCTTGGTATGGCACGAGTTGCTGTTGCCTGTGAATGAGGCAGCAACACCAGGGGAAGCAGGAGCATAACAGTGAGGTATTTGCGCATAGAGTTACCTTTATTGAACGTGTGATCGGTTGATCTGGAATTCAGCGCAGGCTCAACACACATTCACGCAGAACATGCTCAGCCTCTTGAATGAGTTGCTGAATGATCATAGCGGCGGGCGCAACTGTTTGAATAAGCCCAACCGCTACACCGGCGCTAATATCAACAGCTTGGGTGTTGTGTTGTGCAGCGGCCTGTGCAATTTCGCCCTGCAATACCTGGCGCTGCTGCTCAATTGCTTCTTCACGGCCCTGCCAGGCATCGGTGAAGGCATTCCGTAGCATGCGATCTGCAATACCTACTGGAAATGGAGCCTTGCGCACACGATCGAATACCGCCGTTCGCACCGTATCGTCGGCTGTGGCGGCCAGGACTGCGGCTTGTTCCCATTGCTGGCCACCCCATTCATGGCTGGCTACAAAACGCGTTCCCAGCCATGCGCCTACTGCACCCAACATGAGCACAGCTGCTAGGCCACGCCCATCACCAATGCCACCGGCGGCAACCACCGGAATAGCGCCAACCGCATCAACCACCGCTGGTACCAGCGCAAGGGTTCCGGCATTCCCGGTATGGCCGCCAGCCTCAGTGCCTTGTGCAATAATCAGATCAACCCCGGCCTGTGCAGCGCGGATTGCCTGTGCGACTGTCTGAACCTGGGCGAAGATTTTGACCCCAACTGCATGAGCCTCCACAACATAGGGCGTGGGGTCTGCAAATGAATGATTGATCGCAGCAACACGCTCCTCAAGTGCAACTTGTACAAGATCATCAATATCGGGAAACGATGAGATAAACCCAACACCAAACGAACGTGTTGTTAGTGTTCGTGTCATGCGAATCTGGCTTCGCAACCAATCTGGGCCAGCGCCACTTGTCCCACCAATCATGCCAAACCCGCCAGCCTCCGAAACTGCCGCCGCGAGATTTGCGGTCGCTGTGCCACCCATGGGAGCATTCAGAATAGGATGTTGGATGTCCAGCACATCGCACAGACGTGTATGGATCATAGAATCCCCCCCAAGCAATAGGCTGTTATGCGTTACATTTTGAAGCTGCAAACGCATGAAATGCATCATCGAACGGTCGTGGCATTGTCACACTCACGCTCTGGTATACTGGCGCATACTGTACCACGGATATGCTTACGTTATCAGTTCATAAAGGAATGAAGCCATGTCAGAGCAGCTCTTCGTTAATGGTCACATCCATACGATCGATCCAGCTGAGCCTGCACCGGAAGCTGTGTTGGTCGGTGCAGATGGTCGTATCCGTGCAGTTGGGCAGCGTGCAGCCCTGGAATACCCAGGCGTACAATTGGTCGACCTGGCTGGGCGTAGCTTGATCCCAGGGTTTAATGATGCCCATGTGCATGTGACCTGGTTGGGAATGTTGCTGACTCGCCATGTCGATACACGAATCCATGTTGCTCCTACAATTCCAGCAATCATTCGTCGTTTAGCCCAGCGCGCAGCGACAGAATCAGCTGGCGTGTGGATTGAAGGAGTTGGCTATAACGAGGCGCTCTTACCAGAAGGGCGGCATCTCACATCTGCCGATTTGAACCAAGCAAGCGAAGCACACCCAATTGTGGTAACCCGTACCTGTGGTCATATTGCAGTTGCCAATAGCTTGGCGTTACAGTTAGCAGGTATTACCTCAGAAACGCTCGATCCGCCCGGTGGTGTCATTATACGTGATGTCCACGGAACGCCAACGGGTATATTGCAAGAAACCGCCATGGCATTGGTGATGCACCTGATTCCTCAGCCAGACGCGAGTGTGACAGCGGCAGCAATTATTGCCGCGAACCAGCATCAGCTCAGTATGGGTATTACCAGTGCGACAGATCCGGATGTTCGGCCAGCGCAGGTTGCAATCTATCGCGATCTGGATGCACGTGGCGAACTGGCTGTACGAATGAACCTGCTTGTCGGGCGGCGTGATGGTGATCAACACTTCCCATTGCCTGAGCGCTACCTCAGCGATACACTCCGCATCGATAGTGTGAAATTCTTTGCCGATGGTGGCATGACAAGTGCAACCGCAGCGATTTCGGTGCCGTATCGCGAGGTTGGCACAAATGGCGTGTTGATCTGGGAGCCAGAGGAGTTAGCCGATTCAATGTGGGAAGCCCATAGTGCAGGGTTACGTATTGGTACGCATGCGAATGGCGATATTGCTATCGATCAGGTTCTGACGATTTATGAAGTGCTGCATCGTCGCACTCCTGAAACGAAGCTGCGCCACCGAATTGAGCATTTGGCCCTGCCCACCGCAGAACATCTTGTTCGCTGTGCAGCTCTGGGTGTGATGGCTGCGACACAGACCGTCTTTCTGCCAGCAATGGGCGCAACCTTCCGCCGCTATATGCCAGAAATGTACTATCCGCGTGCCTATGGGGTTCGCAGTATGCTTGCTGCTGGCCTGGATGTTGCACTCAGTACCGATGCGCCAGTTGTGCCAGATGATAATCCACTGCTTGGCCTCAAATCGGCGATTGATCGCCGCGACCATGCTGGTCATCAGCTTGGCGCCGAACAGGCTATCACACCCTTCGAAGCACTGAAAGCCTATACCTTGACAGGCGCCATCCTTAGTGGCGATCAGGATAACCGCGGCAGTATCACACCAGGGAAGTGGGCTGATCTTGTGGTGTTGAGTGGCGATCCACTAACCACGCCAGCGGAAATGCTGCTCGATCTGGTTGTTGAACAGACCTACGTTGGTGGTACGCTTGTGTATCAGCGCTAAACTGCTTGAGGTGTCATGGCGCTTTCATATCGCGCTCGCCGTACATTTGCCAATGCCCTTGGCCGCGCACTGCGCGAACCACGTCAGTTTATTGCACTCCTGGTTGTGATTGGTTATGCACTAATCAATTTCGGGATTGTGATTGCATTGCTCACGTTACCCTTTCCAGCACCATTACAAGCACTGGCAAATCGCCTGGTGCCGGGTGGGGTCGTAGCGCAACTTGCTGGTGTGCGCGGTACACTTACCCTGATCTTGCTTTCGCTTTCGGCAAGTGCAGCCTTCGAGAATCCACTCCTGCAATTTGGCCAGCCTGATATTGACTTACTCTTTCCGACGCCGATCCCATCGCGCCAATTGCTGATTGGAAGGGTTCTTACCAACCATCTACGCGCTTTTGCGGCCGCCTATTTCTTCTGGGGCTTATCGATTGCGCCATTATTACGGCTTGGCGGTTTTACGATCTGGCCAGCCGGGGCATTAGCCTTACTGGCGCTTACCTGTACCTTTGCGACGGTCGATCAGTT
>JANLSE010000369.1:0-5092 GCA_031362265.1 Roseiflexaceae bacterium | reverse complement strand
CGGTTGTGTGGTGTTGAACTGCATGCCGATCTGAACGCCGCTCGTAATATCGCGGCGAAGTACCATGCCAGTGTCGCTACAGGTGATGCTGGCGGGCTGCCTATCAGTCAGCCAATCGTGTCCAATCGGGAGTCTCCGACTGCCGATTGAGGTACAAGCCGCGCCATTTTAATGGCTGTGGTTACTGACGTGTCTGCCTGGATACATAGCGAATTTCTGGTTAGGCTGTCAGTTTGGCTGTCAACCGCTCCTGGGAGTTAGGCTGTCAATAGGCTGTCAACATCTCTTCGCAGCATGCCTACAGTATACCCGATTCAACGAAAATGCATGAAGCCACGACATGCAACGCGAAGGGGAATAGTATGCAACTGCGAGATACCGCCCAAGCTGGAACAAACAGGGGCCAGAACTCGCCAAAGGTGAGTGGTGATGAGCTGTTTGTCCCAGCATCACATCTGCTCGTAATTGATCGCCAGGTCAGCCACCCCGCCTTTCGCAGGGATCGCACGTTTGGTGCCACTGGAAGCACTTTCCGGGTTGGAAGGGGCTTCCAGATCTTTGTGCTAACTTGTCACCTCGGTAAACACCACCAACTGCCGAACGCGGCCATTGCGGTGGAAGATTTGCTGGCTTACAGCCGGGTCGAGTGTGTCTCCAATCACCTCAACCACTTCGCCTGTGGCATACGTGATGACAACTCGTCGTTCGTGAGAGGCATGGTAGACAATCGGCACCTGGCAGAAGGTATATGCAAGCGCGCCACTCGGCAGTTCGATTGCCTGCGGCTGGCCGGCTACATCCATGAAGCGGAAGGTGGCTGGCTGTGTTGTGTACTCTCGCAGGCGCAGTAGGGTAGGTTTGAATGTCAGCGCACCGCCGGTGACCACCAGCCCCAGCTCGCCGAGCCGGGTCAGAATCTCCTCCTTCACCTGGCCGGTCATGCCTGGCTGCTGCGCGCCGCGCCCGGCCGGCGTGTGTGAGTAGGGATCGGTTGGGAATGCGCCATAGACATCAGGTGGCTTATTGAACCCAAGCCCCTGGCGAATATCGTCGTAGCGTTCAGCCAGCGCGCGTAATGTCTCCGGTGGATCGCCAGCCGCAGCGGCGCGCAGATAGATCTCCTGCACTGCAAGCAATAATTTGGCAACCATATGCCAGTAGATGCTGCCCAGACCTTCGTAGGCGAAGAAGGTGCCCGAGCGGCCGGTGAACGACTGGTGTGCAAAGGTCGTTTCGAACAGTTCCAGCATGCGATCTGCCTCGGCCTCAACCAGTGCTGCGTAGTGCTCCTGGTTTCGCAGTAGCGCTAGCGCACGCCGGACATCTTTGGCATTGCGAAAACCGCCATTGAAGTGGTAGTACCCTAACTCATCCCGGACGATCAGGGTCTTGTCGCGGCGCTCTGCGAGTGCAGCAACCAGTGCAGAACCGCGCATCTGATCGGCGCTCAACTGGTTCTTACGAAGGAACCCAGCCAGGTCGCGATCTGGGTAGAGGGTATAACTGTGCTGATCGGCCCGGTACATGCGGCTGGCGCGCAGGCTGCGCAACAGGGCAAGCGATTGTTCGCTTGTCAGCATGCCCGATGACAGTATGGCGACCTGGCCCTCCAGCATCTGGTCGAGTCGACCGATTGCAGCCTGGCCATTCGAGAGCTGCAGGATATTATAGGTATGGTACAGCTCATCATCGCGCCGGTTTGCACGCAGCGCATGTTCAACATACTGCTGCGCCAGATCGAGGAGTGCCAGCGTGGTTGGCTGGTCGAGTGTGTCAAACGTGCCCGACAGCCCCGCGCGATAGAAGTTCCAGCGATATGCACTGGCCGCCTCGCCCAGGTTGTCCAGCAATGCACGGCGCCGCACATCGCCGAATGTCGCACCCAGCGCATCCTGATGGCGTAGGAGCGCAGCATGTATGGTATCAATCAGCAGCTTGACCTCAACGGTGACCGGGATGGCGCCGGAATCGTGCGCCGCAAAGAGCTTCCTACAGAACTCGATATACCGACGCAGGTAACAGAGTGTCACGACCGAAAGGCCCTTGCCAACCAGTGCGTTATTGGCGTCGTTCCACTCCGGGCGCTGGGTGTTCATCCAGATGCCACCCTCGGGCACGAAGTTGGCCAGCTTGGCCAGCAGCAAAATCAGCAACTTCTCTGCCAGGCTGACATGTAGTACCCGGCCGTCGGCATCGAGTACCAGCTTGCCGTCGGTGCCGCGCTCGCTCACGATTGTCTCGATCCTGCCCTGTAACTCCCAGTCGAAGTCGATCGATGCAGCGGCGTCCTCCAGCAGCGCAGCGTAGGCCTTGATATGGTAAGGCACAAGCACATGGCTGAAGATCCGCTGCCCGAGCATGCCAGCCAGTCGGCCAGGGTGGAAGCTGGTCGAGATCTCCATCAGCTTCTCCAGGTAGACGATCTGGTGATCGCTCCAGTAGCCGATGTTGGCCCAGGGATTGTGGGGCTCAGGCACCTCCCACTCGATGCCAGCACGCGTGACGCGGTACGGATTGTAGCCATCGGCAGTCGTCGCGCTGAGAAAGGTGCAGATCATGCCTTCTACAAACTCAGGGTAGGCGTAAGCCAGCGGCTCCCAGTTCTGGAAGATGTCGCGCCAGTTGCCCTGATAGTCGCGCCGCCGTGTTCCATCAGCGTTCTTCAGGTTGATCGAGAAGGTGTTCCAGGGTCGGCTGGGATCGCCATGCCGCCGGCTAAAGATGAGCGGCAGGTAGGCGTAGCACAGCCGCTCAATATCCGGGTTGCCAGTAGCAGCTGCCTGGTCGATCAGCGCGCGCAGGTCGAGCGTTGTGGGCAGCCCGGTGAAGAAGTCGGCATGTGTACGCAGCACTTCGCGATTCCTGGTTGCGACAAAATCGCGCAGATCGGCCGAGTCGATACGATAGCCGTCGGCGAACACTCCACCGCGCATGTTATTAAACAGTACATTCGACAAATGGTGCGCCGCACTGAGCTGGTCACCGGTCAGTTGCAGGCCATCTGCGGCTGCAACAATTGCCACCAGCTCTTCACTGGTTCGTTTGATGTCGTACTCGAGCCACATACTCAACGCAGCAGGCGTCTTGAGGGCTTCGAGTGTACTGACGACCGCCGCGCTGTCCTGGTTAACATCGGCGACGATCTGCCACGCTTGGTGTGCGCCGGGAGCCATTTCCAGCTCGGCGTGAACGAAGTAGGCCCCGCGCTGGCCGCGTACATCGGTCTCCTGGGCAAGGACCTGCCCGCGCCGGAAGCGGTCGAGCTGTGCGCTAGAGAGCAGGTAACGTGGGTTGGGCAATCCGACATGCCAGACGGTGGTTGCCTTGAGCGACTCACTTGGTTCGGCCAGGTCGGTCAGGGTCGCGCTCAAGGCAAAGATGCCCAGCCCGGTCATGGTTTCAAGCTCGGCACGCTTGTAGGCATCGAGCAGATTGCTGAAGTTGCCCTGCAGTGCCGTCGTTGCGCCATATGGCAGCAGGTTCTGCAGCCCATCGAGGAGCCCAACCTTGCAGGGCTCGCCGCCGAGATTATGCAGCCAGCCGCTCTTGACGAAGCCGTACCGGTCGCTGGTGCGCCAGGCGTAACGCAGGCTGAGTGCAAGATCGTGATTCATCTCCTCGAACATAAGCGTATCACCAGCAATGTTCTTATAGAGGTGACGCTCGATGTGATAGAGGCCATGGTAATGTGCCGAGAACGGCTCCCACAGGCAGGTTCGTTCGCCCCGTTGCACCAGCAGAAGCGTCTTGACACCAGTGTGCTCACTATTCTCGGTGATCTTGTCGGCAGTGTAGTATGGGAACAGCGCCGATTCGGCATGCATCCGGCCGGCTGAGAGTCCGCCGCTGCTCGAGATAAACAGCCAGTGGTCGGAACTACTCACAATACTTATAAAGAACGGCGGCAGCTGATCGTAGTGGGCAATGCGATAGTACTGCTCATCATGCAGTGTGACATAGTCGCCCTGCACCCGATCGTCGGCCGGGTCGTAGCGGCACTCACCAATCCAGATAGGGGGTGTTTGAGGATGCATAGCCGCTTTTCCTTTCCGATGCAGAGGTGTGGGAGGCGGTGACACGTTGGATTGCCAGTTGTCATAAATCGGGTCGGGCCTGCACTGCCAGAAGCCGTACAATTGGCCGCAGATCGAGCCACCACTGCTCCTTATGCAGGTAAACAAGCTCAGCACCGATCGCCAGGCCGCTCATCAGCGCAGTATGTCAGGATGCCATCCATTCCGATTTCATGGCCCCATAGTATCCCGAGATCCATTGCGTCTAGCACGCATCTTACCATACTCTCGCGCTACTGGCCACATCGCAATCCAGCGCTACAGGGCTTGAGCAAAGTCTTTTGGGGCTACGCCCCAAGCCCCATTTTCTTAGGTGAGTGGGCAGCTTACATATAACGACTTACAGCGATTCGTCACTTCAATATAGAGTTGGCGCGGTAACTCTGTTGCTACAGTTGTACGCAGCCCAAGTTGCTCAGAATTCATAGGTTGATCGCCTTATAATAAAACAAGTTCTCGTTGTTGCACATGCCACTGGATGTCTAAAGCTGGTGGGCTTTACGCCCTATGTTTGTAAATGACTTTGACGCAGCCCTGCCTGATTCGACTGATTAGTGAGTTGCTGCTATATTCTTTATTTATAACTGAGAAGGAGCAGCAACTTCTGGAAGCATCTATCGACCTTTTTGCCAAGGAAGGCTTCTGGAATACCCCCCACATCTCAGATCGCCAAACACGCTAGCGTGGTCACAGGAACGCTCTTCAGCTACTTCCCCACCAAAAACGCGCTGATCGATGCTGTTTATCTGCACTTGAAGCACAAGTGGATTCAGCACATCATGATGTGAAGAGCTGTTTGGGCCATATCTGGTTTCGACACATCGACAGGGTTGTACGATATCCGCTGACTCATAACTTGCGCGATACGGCCTTGGCCCAGTTCATCGTCGTCAGTTTCGACAGGTTCTGGGGCGGCGTAACGGCTTTGTTGCATAATCCGAAACAGGTGGTAGACTGCGGGCAGGAGTTGGTTTTGAACGATGAGGACGTCCATGGCACGCCCACACGACCGCCCCCGC
>JANLSE010000357.1:0-3670 GCA_031362265.1 Roseiflexaceae bacterium | reverse complement strand
GGCGTGCGCCGAGCATGCCGGCAAAGACTGGTATAAACGCCGTGCCAAGGCCACCACCAGTGATGACCAGATAGATCATGTCGACAATACCGAAGGTGGCCTTGAACGCGTCGAGTTGCGCAGTCGTGCCAAACTGGGCTGAGATAATAACTTCGCGGGCTAGCCCTAGAATGCGGCTAAAAAAGTAACCTGCGGCAACGATGAGCGTGTTCGTCAGTGTCGTGAAGCGGCGGCGTGAGGCTGGTTTCGTCATTTGCGTAGGAACGCATTCTCGGCTATAATTCCACGTTAGCGCGTATCAATCGCACTATATTCTATTATAGGGGAGAACACCGGCTTTGGCGAACACCAAATCTGCCCAGAAGCGAATTCGTACCAACGAGCGCAAGCATGATAGCAATACCAGTTATCGTTCACGTGTGAAGACCATGATCCGCAAGGCTGAGCAGCTGATTTTCAGCAACAAATCCAGCGCTGAGGATTCCGCTGCCGCTGTCCGTGAGGCCGCTAGCGCCCTCGACAAGGCGGCTGTTAAAGGTATTTTGCACAAGAATAACGCTGCACGTCGCAAGTCGCGCCTGATGAAGAAACTCAATAAGGCAGCCTGATTGGATAGCGGATGGTGGCTCTTTGCTAGGCACTGAGACCACCATCCACCATCATAAGCGCCACCCCGCATTTACCTCATCTTTCCCATAACGGCTTTGGTTGGCCGATCTTAAAAGCATCTTTCGTACCAATCATAACAATGAATGTAACTATTTCGAGCGCAGCCATGCTGATCGCTACGATTCGTAGTATCGTCTTTGCGAGTTCTAGCTCTTCGCTCTTAACATGATGTGCGATTATCGTTGCCAATTCGGGCGCCATCCAGGCCACATAGCCAAACCCCGCCGTAATTGGCAGCCCAAGCCAGACATGAATCTGCCAAGCTGAAGGCAGTAAATCCCACACGCCCCAATAGATCCAGATTAGGAACAGCGAACTCATCCCTCCAATCGCAAGATCAGTGCCTTGCGCAACAAATGATAGCCCGCGTTGTGAACGCAGCCAGACCAGGCCAATCTCCATAGCGAAGATTACCATAATCGCAATGATGCCAATGATCGCTACGAGTGCTATACCAGCTGGGCGCACGATCTTTACGACCTGGCGATGCCGATAGCCGCGTGTACCCATGGTTATTCCTCCTACTGGTGATGAGGCAACAAATTGATCCAACATGACCTTGTTAGGTTGCTAGTGTTGATCCGATTATAGCACGCTCTAGTGCTATACTACGGCGTAGATTGAGATCAGCGATAGAGAGGAGAACTCCATGGCCATTACAGGAGAGCGCTATCCATCGCGGCGTTCGGTGGTGATGACGACTGGCGGGGTGGTGGCAGCAAGCCAGCCGTTGGCGGCGCAGGCCGGGTTACGGATGTTACTTGCAGGCGGAACGGCAGCCGATGCAGCAATTGCAACGGCGGCTGTGCTGAATGTTGTTGAGCCAATGAGTACCGGTATTGGTGGAGATGCCTTTGCCTTGGTATACGATGCCAAGACAGGCAAGGTACGTGGGTTGAATGGTAGTGGGCGCGCACCACAGGCTATTTCGCTTGACGCGTTTCGTGAGCGAGGGCTAACACAGGTACCAACAATGGGGATGTTGCCAGTTACGGTTCCAGGAGCCGTAGATGCATGGGCAAGCTTATTGGTAGCCCATGGCCGTATGACCTTAGCAGAGGTATTGCAGCCCGCAATTGAGTATGCCGAGCGTGGTTTCCCAGTGAGTGAGATTATTGCACGTGGTTGGCAGAATAGCGTGCAGAAGCTAAGTGCGCACCCCGATGCGGCGCGTACGTTTCTACCTAATGGCCGTGCACCGCGCGCTGGCGAGATTGTCCGCATTCCAGCTCTAGGCCATTCGCTACGCCAGATTGCCGAAGGTGGCCGTGATGCATTTTATGCGGGTGAAATTGCCAAGGCGATTGTGGCAACTTCTGATCGGGATGGTGGCTACTTTACACTTCGTGATCTGGCTGATCATCACTCAGAGTGGGTTGAGCCGATTTCAACCCGTTATCGTGGGCATACCGTCTATGAGATTCCACCCAATGGGCATGGCCTGACGGCATTACTTGGGCTAAATATTCTGGAAGGATTCGATTTGCAGAGCCTTCAGCCAGGCTCCGCAGCAGCATTGCATCTGATGGTCGAGTCGATGCGGCTGGCATTTGCGGATGCTGCTACCTATATTGCCGACCCACAGCACGCCGATGTTCCAACAGCGTACCTGCTTTCCGATGCGCATACGGCCGGAAGGCGGGCGCGTATCGATATGCGGCGAGCTGCTCCAACAGTTCAAGCTGGATCGCTTCCAGGTGGGCATGATACGGTCTACCTTAGTGTTGTTGATGCTGAGGGCAATGCGGTTTCGTTTATCAATAGTTTGTACATGGGCTTTGGCTCAGGGGTTGTTGCGGGTGATACGGGGATCGCGTTGCAGAATCGTGGTGCCGGGTTTGTGTTGGATGCAGCGCACCGCAATTGCCTTGCGCCGGGTAAGCGACCCTACCACACGATTATTCCATGTATGGCGCTCAAGGATGGTAAGTTATTTGCCAGCTTTGGCGTGATGGGTGGTTTTATGCAACCACAGGGCCATGTGCAAATGTTGGTCAATATGCTTGATTATGGCATGAATCCGCAAGAAGCGCTTGATGCCCCACGTTTTGAGTTGCTGAGCCCATACGAGTCTCAGGAGCCAGTTTCGTTTGAACATGGCGCTGAGATCCAATCTGCGCTTGCTGCACTAGGCCACACGGTTGTACCAATCAAAGGGCCAGGTGGTTTTGGTGGCGGCCAAATTATCACGGTCGATGAGGCTGGTGTACGGCATGCTGGCTCTGATCCACGCAAAGATGGCGCTGCCGTGGCATATTGATCAATAAGTAGGAACAATGCTGAGGCGCGGAAAACGCAAAGGCGCAAAGGTGCAAAGACGCAAGATCATATTGTTCTTTGCGTCCTATAAAGGCGGCCTGATCGATTGAGTTTGTTGATTCGGTGGAGGCTGCATCGCTCTGCGCTTTGCGCTCTGCGCTTTGCGCTTTGTGCTCGGGGTTACCCTTGTTCGGTGATGAGGGGTAGTGTGACGGTGAAGGTTGAGCCAGAGCCAGCAGTACTACGGACATGGATGGTGCCGCCTAGCATATGGCAGAAGTAGCGGGTGATCGTCAGGCCAAGGCCGGTTCCGCCATACTTGCGGGTTATTGAGAGATCTGCCTGCATAAAGGGCTGGAAGAGCCGTTCCCGCTGCTCATCGGTCATGCCGATCCCACTATCCTGAACCTCAAAGACGATCATTGGTTTGGCAGGCGTTTGGATGGTCTGCCAGACATGGAGATGAATGGTGCCATGTTCGGTAAATTTCGAAGCATTCGAGAGCAGGTTAAAGAGAATCTGGCGTGCTTTTGTGAGATCTGAGTGCATAATATGCTCGCTCGACAGATCCTGGATACGGATTTGGAGCGTGTTACCGCGCTTCTCGATCAGTGGTTCAATTGTACTGACAACCTCTTGAACGAGGGTTGTGACCGCAAATGGCTCGATAAAGAGCGCCATCTTGCCGGCTTCAATCTTCAAGAGATCGAGAATATCATTAATAACCCCAAGCAAATGTTGG
>JANLSE010000355.1:0-5081 GCA_031362265.1 Roseiflexaceae bacterium | reverse complement strand
ATGGCGCGCGCATTCCCAAATAGCCAGTTCTTTGGCTTCGATTACCATCCAGGGTCAATTGAACAGGCGCGCACACTCGCGAAAGAAGAGGGCCTGGCGAATGTCACCTTCGATGTAGCCCTGGCCAAGGAATACCCAGGTAAGAACTATGACTTTGTGACAACCTTCGACTGCCTGCATGATATGGGGGACCCTGTCGGCGCATCCGCCCACGTGCTTGAAACCCTAAATACCAACGGCACTTGGATGATTGTAGAGCCCATGGCACACGATGATCTGAGTGGTAATTTAAATCCAGTGGGTCGGATTTACTATGCTGCTTCAACAATGGTCTGCGTACCAACATCGCTCAGCCAAGAGGTCGGGCTAGCGTTGGGTGCACAGGCCGGCGAGAAGCGGCTACGCGAGGTGGTGACAAAAGGCGGGTTCACACACTTCCGGCGTGCCAGTGAAACACCATTCAATATCATTCTCGAGGCGCGTCCATAAATACTAGGCATCTCAACGCAAAACGCAAAGGGAAGGTAACCTAAACGCAAAGACGCAAGGACGCAAAAATACATAGCGCCTTTGCGTCTTTGCGCCTTTGCGTTAAAAATTCGTGCCTCGCGAGCTTGACATACCCCATCATTGGCGTAATACTACTGGCACTCAATCGAGCAGCCAGAAAGAGACGCCAATGACAGCACAACTCGCATTGCAGCTCTATACACTCCGCGATGCCTTTGATCGGGATTTTGAAGGAACCATGAACCGCGTGGCCGCAAGCGGCTATGTTGGCGTTGAAACTGCCTTCTTCGCACCCCATATCACCCATCGCCATGCGCGTGAGGTTATTTCCGCGCTCGGCATGCAGATCTGTAGTATCCATTGCGAAGTGCCAATTGGCGCACAGCGCGATGTGGTGCTTCAGCAGGCCGCCGATCTGGGTGCGAAGCGGATCGTCTGGCATGGTTGGCCCGAAGATCCGCGCTATTCCACGATTGAGGGTATCGCCGAACTGGCGGCTGAGTACAATCAGGCAAATGCTGCCGCGCGCGCCGCTGGCCTTGAATTTGGCCTGCATAACCATTGGTGGGAATGCCGACTGATCGGAGAAAAACGCGCCTACCAGCATCTGCTTCAATTAGTAGACCCGACCATCTTCTGGGAATTGGATGTGTATTGGGCGACGGTTGCTGGCGCCGACCCGCTCGAAATCCTGCGTGAGCTTGGGCCACGTGTGCCGCTCCTGCACCTCAAAGATGGCCCAGCTACACCGGAGGGGGTCAAAACTGCGATTGGCAGCGGTACGCTCAATATCCCCGCAATTGTCGCGGCCTCTGCTGGCAACGCCGATTGGCTGATTGTCGAGTTGGATGATTATGCCGGCGACATGTTTGAGGCCGTAGCCCAGAGCGCCGCCTACCTTACGGGCGCTGGCCTGGCGCGTGGCAGAGGATAGCGCAAGAACGCAGAAGCGCAAGAACGACGGGACGTTGGAACGATCGAGCGCAAGAGCGTGAAATGTCTCCTTGTCTTGCGCTCTGCGCTCTACGCTCTGCGCTCTGCTACTCTGGCACAAACAGATCCATTGAGGCGGCCACACCCCGATCTTTCAGGGTTGCCCAGAATGACGGAATATAGCCAGTTGCTATGAAGCGCCCTACGATTTGGTTATCGCGTCGCCCGGTTTGCTCGAAGCGAAAGATATCCTGGATCACAATCAGGTCACGCTCGATCCGTTGCACTTCACTGATCGCAACAATCCGCCGCCGCCCATCGAGCATCCGCTCCAGTTGGATGATTACATTCAGCGCTGAGGTCAGCATCTCGCGGATACCCACAACCGGAATAGATGGGTTGCCCATGGTGACCATCACTTCCAAACGTGCCAGCGCATCGCGTGGGCTGGTCGCATGAATGCCAAACATGCTGCCATCGTGACCAGTATTCATGGCGTTGATCATATCAACTGCCTCACCATCATTGACTTCGCTGACAACTAAGCGCTCTGGGCGCATCATCAGTGCATTCTGCACAAGATCGCGCATGCTGACCGCGCCGCGACCCTCAAGATTCGGTGGGCGTGTTTCCAGCAATACCAGTCGTTTGGCATTCAATTGCAATTCGCCCGAATGCTGCATGGCAATAATCCGTTCTTCTGCAGGAATAGAATTGGCGAGGAGATTCAGCAATGATGTCTTCCCTGAGCCACTCCCACCGGCAATAACGATATTGGCCCGCCCAACCACACAGGAGTGTAGAAACATCAGCATGGCAGCATTGGCAGAGCCATATTGGATCAGTAATTCAGGTGTAAGCTGATTCCGCAGCGTTTTGCGAATAGTCATGACCGGGCCACGTAGGGAGATTGGCGGAATCACCACATGCACACGTGAGTCGTCTGCTAGACGAACATCAATAAACGGATTAGATTCATCAACTTTGCAGCCAACAATCTGCAGAACAGCTGCAATTACCTCCATCAGATGGGCATCGTCACGAAACGGCGATGGAAGATAGTCTTCGAGGCGCCCATTACGCACAACAGAAACATACTGAGAACCATCGATCATAATCTCAGAAATGTCGGGTTGTTCTAAGATTGGTTCGAGTGCGGCGAGTGCTTGGTTTTCCATAGAGGCTCACTTTCAATTAGGTAGAGAAGGTATCGTGCTCGTTGCCATGGCTACGAATGACTAGAGTGTAGGGCAGAGAGCGCAGTAATAAAACGAGTAAATAGGCAGTTCTAAACCTGTTTGAATGAACAGGTACTAGGGTTTATGCTTGCCCTGGTTGACCCAACCCATCCGTAGTGCAACAAGTGAGGCTTCGGTTCGGGTGTTGACATTCAGCTTGGTATAGATATTATCGAGATGGAAGTTAACTGTACGTGTGCTGACCACCAGACGTGTAGCGATTTGTTTGTTGCTGAAGCCCTCTGTAAGGAGTTGCAGAACCTCAATCTCACGTGATGTCAGAATAGGCATCACCACGCGCGCAAACAACAGTACCAATTCAAAACTGCCGGTGCTCTCAATACCAATCTTGACACTGCCACCCAGTTGTTCGATACGCTGGCAGGCGCTCTGCAGAAACTCACTATTTGTTTCACCAACACCATTATCCTGAACACTATAACGTACCTCTGAATCGTGTTGCTCAAGCCGAATCGTGATATGTGTTGCATGAGCAGAATGGATTGCGCGGCTAAGCGCGGCCTGGGTTGCACGAAAGATCGCAAGTTCAATTGCGATTGGCAAGCGCTCTGGGATTCCCTGCAATGTCAGACGAATATGCGCGTTGGTAGCGCGCATAAACTGGCCCGCCAGTAGCTCAAGCGCGGGTGCTAGCCCGAGTGTCTCCAGGACTTGCGGGTGCAGATCGGCCTCCAAATCACGCAACTGCTGCAGTACCTGCCGCGCGAGTGTCGCCAGAACGGATACTGCGATCTGGGCGATTGGTTGCCCACTGAGCGATTGCTCGTATGCATTGGCTTGCGAAAGTAAGAGATGCAATGGCTCGGCTAGTTGCTGTTGGAGCAGGCTTGCCAGGTGCTTTCGCTCGGCCTCAACGGCGATAATCGGGTCTTCCGAAGCACTATATCTACGCGGATCGGGTGATTGTGGCACCACCGGAATATGCTTCTGCAATCGGCCAATAGCAATCCTGCTTGGCTGATCCATGTTTGGGATCTGTTCAAACAGGGTTACACGTGTAAGCGCATGCAGCACCGCCTCTGCAGACTGATAGCGGCTACTGGGGTTAGGTGCCCTCAGTTGCATAATAATCTGCTCAAGCTCACTTGGAATGTCAGAAATCAATAGGGGTACTACTGGCGCAGAAGAATCGTTGATCACAGCTGGTAATGTAGGTGGCTGGCCAGTAAGCAATTCACACCAAATGGCGCCAACTGCATACAGATCACTCTGGATGGTTGCGGCAGCGGCATCCAGTAATTCGGGCGCGTAATAGCTAGTGCGGCGAGAAGCCGAGTGTACCAAGCGCGGGTCGGCGCGGGTCAGACCAATACCGACATCCATAATCTTCACGCGCCGATCATCGGCGAGCATCAGGTTCTCTGGTTTAAGATTGCGATGGATCAATCCATGCGAGTGAAGATAGGCGAGTGCTGCCAACAGGCTATGGATCAACTCCAGCGCTTCGTTGGCACTCAAACGCCCGCGTTCACGCAACACACGTCGGAGTGTGCGCCCAGCACTTAATTCCAGTACCAGAAATGACCAGTCAGCTTCGTGCTCCAGGCTATGCAGTGCCGCAATCTGTGGATGTTCGAGTTGCTGTGCGATTTTCAGATCGTGTTCGAAATCATGTGCTGGTTCAATAAACTTAATGACAACATCACACGATCTGATCGCATCCATAGCACGGTAGGCCATGCCGAGGCTGCCTTTCCCAAGAATAGCTGCCAAGCGATAGCGCTGCTGTAATACAACTGGCGGATCAGATGCAAAGAACCTGGACTCGTCCATCACTAGCTCCATAGCGTTCGCGCCAGCCAGATCGGCAGTAAAAGCATATCAATAGTTGTTATGCACAGTTAAGCATACCAAATACCACTATGCATACCTGTTCATTCAGACAGGTACGAGACTGTTTAGTTACCTATTCTCCCACGCCATACGAGAGACTACACTGCGGGCACGGTGGCATGATCATCGCTGGCCTGAATAATATCATTATCGCCGATGATATGCAGATGTTGTGATCAAGCAAGTACAAAGGCCTATTGCGAAATACCTGTATACATGATATTCCATGATCACACAACCATACCTAACGGCGAAATCATCCAACATTGGGCCGCAGACCCCTGGGTAGCTGCCAATGGTGTATATGGAGAGTTGCCCATGTCTGATGAACCGATTATTTGGCACTATGGCCTGATGGCGGAGCGCTGGGCCGAATTCGTTAATGATGCACCAGAATTGCCATACTTCCAACAGGCAATCATGCACTATGGCCAGCCGGTGCTTGATTTGGCCTGCGGCACTGGACGCCTACTGCTGCCGCTGTTGCGGGCCGGTATAGACATTGATGGTTGCGATATTTCAGGTGATATGCTGGCTCAGTGCCGG
>JANLSE010000306.1:0-5950 GCA_031362265.1 Roseiflexaceae bacterium | reverse complement strand
CAAGCGAGTAATCCTTTGCTTGGTAAAAGGTTCAAGGTATGTACCAATCGCTGCCATAACTTCGTGCGAAGCAGTAAGGGCCGTTGTCAATCGGCCTATGGTGTCGGCTTCGGTCACGGTGTCGAAGAAGCCAGGCGCAAGCCCAAGTTCTTTAGGCCTTGGGTAGTTGACTGCCTTCCCTTCCTCATGGTATCGAACATACGCAGTGTACCACAACCCACCTTGCTGCTGTACACGTTTGATTTCTGATTAGTTAAACAGGCTATCGGAACGTGGCGGCATATCGCTGGGTGTTGCAGGAATAAAGAATTCTACTCCCCATGCCTCATCCTGATATTCGCGTGGCATCTTACGCATCGGGCTATTTGGGCCAAATTGTGTCTGATGTGCATTAAATGCGTTCAGTTTGGCATCCAGATACGCGGCAACATCAATATGAATAGGGATATCCGCATCATTGTATCCCAGATCACGCCATGCTGGGTCGTCAAACCGCGCCGTATCGCCACCAGCGGCCTCGATCATGGCACGCATACGAACAAAGAACGATCTTGGCATCACCCCATAGATCAGGCGATTTGTCTGCCAGGCAGCGCCGGTCTCAGGGTATTGTTGCGGATCGGCCGCCGTACTAAATGCATCGGTAACGTGACGATATGTAGCAAGATGATCGGGATGTCCATAACCACCGGTCGAGTCGTGCGTCACAATCACCTGCGGTCGCACTTCACGAATAAGCGCCACAATCCGGCGCACTGCCTCAGTGGAATCTGCACGATTGAAGCTGCGCGAATCATCATTGGCTGGTGTACCAATCATACCAGAATCGCGGAACCCTAAGAAGCGCACATCATGTAGGCCAAGCCCTTTGGCCGCATTACGGAGCTCCTGTTCACGAACCTCACCCAAATTCTCTGCTGTTGCCAGATCTGGCTCGCTGATTTCGCCCATCTCGCCACGCGTCACACAGACGAGTACTACCCGTGCACCTTCCGCCGCCGCACGGGCAAGCGTCCCACCACACAACATCTCATCATCTGGATGCGCAAAAAATCCAAGTATAGCTGCATTATTCACAATAACCCCTTTGAAAGAACAAGAGAACAAGAGAACAAGAGAACAAAAACTATAGAAGACACGGAGACACGGAGACACGGAGACAAGAGGACATTCCAATGCTTCAATGCTTCGCCCAGAGGGCACCCGGCTTCAATGCTTCAATGCTTCAATGCTCTTGCGCTCCACTACCCCCATCCCAAATCATCCGAGCTTTTTTTCTTACCCTTAGGTATTGGCGATCCATCCTCATCGAGTTCATCACTGCCGTCGCCTAATTCCTCTTCAAGCATCTCATCAACCATGGTATCCCAATCGTCGCCAGCCTCTTCGCCGAGTTCTTTACCCAGCTTTTTTGCCCAGCGTGCAATTGACCGTGGATCGCTCTCATCAAGCCCGGCAAACATACTGGGATCTGCTAGTGAATCGGCACGGGCCTCATCTGATTTCAGTACTGCAACACGTGAAATTGCCCGCTTGACCTCTGCAGAGCCACAACGTGGGCATGCTAATCCGACCGGATCACGAAAGCCCTGCACCAGCTTCTGAAAGCGTCCACTACATTTTGGGCATATATATTCGTAAATTGGCATCTGCCTCGCCCTCAAAAACCAAAACCTGAATAAATGAACAAATGAACCAGAAGAGGCCTCAGTGTTCTGCGTTCTGCGTTCTGCGTTCTGCGCTCTGCGTTCTGCGTTCTGCGCTGCCTACGCTCCCCGTAACTCACGGATTGCAAGTGGTAATCGTGGAAGGAGATCGCTTGCCAACCCGCCTGCGCTACCAAGATCAGATTGTAGCATGCGCCCAGCCGCACTATGTAAATAGACTCCAAGTACTGCTGCGTCGAACGGGCGTAAACCTTGTGCCAATAAACCCGTAATTGCCCCTGCTAATACATCGCCAGTACCTGCAGTTGCAAGAGCGGCATTTGGCCCATCATGCACCATTGTACGCCCATCTGGATGTGCAATCACCGTCTGCGGGCCTTTCAATACCACAATTTGGCTCCAGCGAACTGCGGCATCACTCGCAATGGTAACGGGATCGCCCGTTATTTCGTTCACACCCAACAGGCGTGCCATCTCGCCCGCATGTGGGGTGAGTATCGCGCGACTATGTGGCAAATGCTCCCACCATGGGCTGTCGTCTTCATCAACTGAAGCAGCAGAAGCGCTACTGCGCTGGAAGAAATCGCCCCGTTGTGTCGATTCTTCTGCCGTTTTCACATTGCCGCTCAGTAAATTCAATGCATCAGCATCGAAGACAATCGGCGGGAGCTCTGGGCGGCTAATCGCATTGGCATCTTCATCTGAAACAGCTATCCGAAAGCCTATTCGAGCCCTGCGGCGTGGTGCATCAAGCCCAAGTAAGCGCTCTAAAAATCGCAATGTGCTTTGCTCACGCCCCATTCCAGGGCCAATCAGAAGCGCCTGGTGCTCCGCAAGTGTCTTTAGCAACTCATCGGCAGCGGCCTCACCAAGCATACCCCATTCCGCCTCTGGCAGTAAGGTATACACAATTTCGGGAATACGCCCTGGGCCACCCATAAGGCTCCGCCCGGTAGCAAGACATACTAACCCTGCCCCCACCCGAGCGGCACCGGCCGTCGACAGCGCAGCAGCACCAGGGTATTGCGGCGAACCAGCCACAACAAGTGCCCTACCAAAATGAAATTTGTGTGCATCATTCGGTCGAGCAGGAAGCAGGTCGCGCGCATACGCCGTAGTTATCTGATCAGGCATCATATCCTCGCTGTCATTCATTGATGTGCTATATATATTGTACACGAGAATGGCAGGAATGAGGGTTCAAGGGCAAGCGCTATGAAGCTATGCCTTATCTGGAGTCTCAATCCAACTCCGTTTCCCATCGCTGACCCAAATGACCGTGCCATCAATCTGGTTATGGCTTAGCTTGGCGCCACCAGTAGCTCGTTCAGTATAGGTTAGGCGAACCGGCTGCTTTGTATGGTATCCCGCAGTGAAATGAATCCATGTTGGATGTAATGCTTCAACCAGTGGTGTGCGCGGGTCACGTTGCCAAGGGAACGCAAGCAAATCCGTTCGGTGCAATCGCCCAGCTTTAAGTAGCTGCTCTTCAATGTGCGGATCAGAAGCGTGCGCAAGCACAACTGATGTGTTGCGATACACCAGGCGCATAATAGTGCTGGCATCATCCGCTACCAAAATCTGCATACGCACGCCCGCTAATACGAACCCCTGATTGGTTTGAATAAGCTGTGGGTTCAATGCTTGCGCATCGAGAAGCTCATTCCATACGTGTACTAACGCACCGCGCCCATGAAGGACTACAGAAGTAGCCCAAGCGCGCTTGACTCGATACTGTTGAAGCGCACCAACCTGCCCTGGCAAATGAAGTGCATCGCCTGATGTAAGCAAAACAAAGGCAAGTTCGCGCTGCCAGAAGGGAAGCCAGCGCCCAAGCTGTACTGCCAGTGCTGCTGGGCTGGAGCCACCATCGATCAGCGCAAACCGACCATCAGGGAATTGGATAATAATGGCATCGCCATCGATCGGGGGGAATAACACCCGCAACAGCGGTTTGGGGTATTGCTGCCAAGCAACCGCAGTTAATGCAGCTGCAAGTGCGAACCCACGCACAATTAGCGGGCGACGAGAGGTTTTGGAGGGGGAAGTTGAATCTGGCATGGAAACTCCTGCGCGCGGCAATTCGCCGTATCTCGCGCAGGTCGCATGCCGCCTGCAGTGCAGTATTCAGAAATCAGGTTTAGGTCTGGCGACCGTTCTCTCCAGGATCACGGACTTCAGTCCGTTACTGCAAGTCCGTCATCACACTGACCCTACCAGTATACTGGAACCTATAACCAATCTATTACAATCGCGAGCGTGGATCGAGTGCGTCGCGCAGGCCATCACCCATAAAGTTAATGCTCAGTACTGTCAGGAAGATCAGCGCGCCAGGAACAAGTGCCAAATGTGGCGCAGCCTGTAAGAACTGGCTACCATCCGTCACCAAGCGTCCCCATGTTGGGGTATCGGGTGGGAAGCCAATCCCAAGGAATGAGAGTGTCGATTCTTGGATGATTGCATTCCCAATCTCAAGTGTTGCTGCCACAATAATCGGGCTAATTGCATTTGGCAGAATATGCCGAAACATGATCGCCCATTGCTTCACACCAACGCAATTCGCGGCCTCAACAAATTCTTTCTCCTTTAGCGAAAGAAAGGTTGCACGCACAATACGCGATGTTTGCATCCAGGCTAACGCCCCGATCATGGTTACCACAATCGCAAAGATACCCGATTCCTGCCCCAACGCCTTTGTCACTGGCTCGCGGAACAAGTACACCGTCAGGATCAGCAATGGCAGTGCTGGTAACGAAAGGAACAAATCGCATATTCGCATCAGAATTTGATCAACCAGCCCACCAAAAAATCCGGCTGCTGCGCCGATCACCGTTCCAAGCGTGATCGCGATCAGCATGGCTGTCACACCTACCAACAATGAGATGCGCCCGCCATACACCGCTCGCGCGAATTGATCACGCCCTAAGTCATCTGTGCCAAATGGATGATCAATGGATGGCGTAGAAAGAATAGCCACAAAATCAAGCTGGTCAGTATAGTCCTTGAAATTCTTTATTTCAGGATTACGCATGATATACACGGTTGGCCCAAGCGCAACAAACAGCGTAAAAAACAGCAGCATTGAAGCGCCAAACATAGCCAACTTATGCTTACGGAAGCGCCGCCATGCATCACCCAGCAACGTACGCGGCTTGGAGGAAAACCGGCCCAGCTCTAGTTGCTGTACGATCGCCGATCCCGCGACGGGAACGTCAAGAGGTGGGTTTGCTTCTGACATGGCAACCTCATTTCTAGCTGAACCGCACCCGCGGATCTAGTACGCCATACATAATATCGGCGATCAGATTAAAGAGTACAGTCAGGGTAGCAAAAATAAACGTAAGCGCCATAACCACGGGTGTATCTGAATTATTGATCGATGTAATCAATAACTGCCCAAGGCCATTCACACGATACAGATTCTCGGTAATAATTGCACCAGCAAAAATCGTTGGAATACCGAGCGCAATTAAGGTGATGACTGGGATTAAGCTATTGGTGAGTACATGGCGAATGACCACAGCTCGATCACCTAACCCCTTGGCACGCGCAGTACGCACATAATCAAGTGGTAAATTATCAAGCATTGAGGCACGCATAAAGCGGGTTAATGCTGCGGTCTGCTGCACCACCAATACCAGGATCGGAAGCACCATCTGACGCGCCTGCTGCATCAACGAACCCCAGTCTTTGATCTCGAGGGTTGAGCTATACACAATCGGGAACATTTTTAGATTGATCGCGAAAATAAGCATCAACCCTAAACCAGTAAAAAATGAGGGGACAGAAAATCCAATAAATGAAAAAAAGGTCGCTACTTGATCAAACAGTGAGTACTGCTTAACAGCCGAGATAACACCAATTGGAATAGCTAATGAAATTGCAATCACATAAGCAATACCAACCACCTGTAATGTCTGTGGTAGCCGCTGCCAGATTAAATCAGAAACTGGGCCCTTGCTGGAAAAGGAAAATCCCCACTCACCACGCAATGTATTACCAAGCCATTTCACATACCGTACATGCCACGGCTGATCAAGCCCAAAGCTTTTTCGAATATTATCGCGTGTCGATTGTGGAATTGCTGGGTTTAGTGCAAATTGTGCAGTTGGATCACCAGGGGCAAGCGCAAGAATTGCATATACCACAAAACTAATCACCAGCAGCGTTGGAATCGCAATCAGCACACGACGGAGGATATACTGCGTCATATCGGTATTCCTTTGCTGTTGGTGTCAGGAAGATAATCCGTTTGTGTGTAGCAGGGGTGTGGTACAGCGTAG
>JANLSE010000304.1:0-14700 GCA_031362265.1 Roseiflexaceae bacterium | reverse complement strand
TGCGTTCTTGCGTTCTTGCGTTCTTGCGCTCATCCCTGCCGCATTGTTGCGCGCCGCCGGACGATACCGCGGATGACACGGTACATAATGAATGCCATTACGAGAATGAGGAGGAATGCCAGGACGGGCACAAGGATCGCGATAATTGACATGATTAGGGCAGTGATATCTTCGAGAATACTAATTACAGGGTTGGCAGTTCCAGCTGTGGTTGCGGTAGCGATGGGTCGGGCGACCATACGAGTACCATGGGTAATACCAGCAGCTGCAAAGCCAGCGACTGCGGCAAGGGTTGGATCGACATGGCCACCACTAGTGGTTGCAAGGCCCAGGATGAGCCCAGCGACTGGATGAATCACAGTGCCAACAAGATGCAATGCATGGTCGATCCCCGGCACTTTATCACCAATCAGGTCGATCAACGCAATCAGTGCCAGCCCAAGCAGCACCCACGGATTTGTGAGCGCATCATAGGGCGAGCCGAGCTGAATCAGGTTTGTGTAACGCGCAAGTAGCCCAACAACCAGTAGCGGAATATAGGCATTCAACCCAGCGGCGGTAGAAAGACCCAATGCTGAGAAGAGACTGATAATTGCACCCATGGTTGTATGCTCCTGTACGAAGTAAGCTGCCTCATAGAGACGCATGATACACGCTATTTGTTGCGTTTCATTCGGCACAACACAGGGCAATTGACACGATCTTGGCTGGATGCTACACTTTATAAGATGAAGATAGACCATTCATTTACCACACGTGAAGCAACTCCTCTGGATTCTGTTGCCATTGCACAGATCTATAATCAAGGGATTGCCGACCGCATAGCAACCTTCGAAATCGCTCTACGCACACCCGCAGATATCGAGCGCTGGTTCGATGGCATCCACCCTGTCGTTGTTGTTGAACGCGATATGGAAGTGGTTGCGTTTGCCGCTACCTCTACTTACCGGCCACGCGCCTGTTATGCCAGCAATGCCGAGTTCTCGGTATATGTCGATCGAAGCGCACGTGGCCTGGGTGCAGGCTATATTGCAATGCAAGCCCTGATTAGCGCCGCTCGCGCAGCTGGTTTTACGAAACTGATCTCACGAGTATTTGTGGAGAATAGTGCCAGCCGAAGCATGCTCCAGAAGAGCGGGTTCCGTGAAGTTGGCATTTATGAAAAACATGGCCAGCTCGATGGCGTCTGGCGCGATGTCGTCATCGTCGAGTTGCTTCTTGAATATGTCGATAACGTTGCTTCACGATGAATAGGCTTTTCAACCAATGCCTTACGATTATGGTTATCGCACGATGAATGGGCTTTTCAACGCAAAGGCGCAAAGACGCAAAGATGGAAAGACGCAAGATCCTATTATTTTGCGCCTTTGCGCCTTTGCGCCTTTGCGTTAATCAAACCCCCTGGACCGATAAAGGAGCAATTAGTCATGACTTTTCGACTCAGTAAGCGCCTCGATTCACTCAGCCCTTCGCCAACGGTTGTCCTGGGGGCGAAAATTGCCAATATGCGCGCCCAAGGCATCAATGTGATCTCATTCGGGCAGGGCGAACCAGATTTCCCAACACCTGATGTACTCAAAGCTGCCGGGATTGCAGCGATTCAAGCGAACCAAACCAAATATACCGCAGTAGGTGGGCCACAAGAATTGCGTGCTGCAATCGCCAAACGCCTCACAAGAGAAATGGGCGTACCCTATACTGCTGCCCAAGTCTCAGCAACAACTGGCGCAAAGGAAGGGCTCTTCCTGGCATTCCTGGCGATCTGTGATCCAGGCGACGAAGTGATTATCCCTGCCCCTTATTGGGTGAGTTATGTCGACCAAGCCAAGATCGCGGGGGCCACACCAGTGATTGTGAGTGCTGGGCCGGAGACTGGTTTTAAGATTACTCCAGAGCAACTGAGTGCGGCAATCACCCCACGCAGCAAAGTGTTTATGCTCAACTCGCCATCGAATCCCACCGGTGCCGTGTATACTGCTGCTGAATTACGCGCGCTCGCGGATGCCTTGCGCGGCACGGATATTATCGTTATCAGCGATGAAATATATGACGCAATTGTGTATACGCCCTATGCGCGCTGGTTACAGGTCGTTCCGACATTCTCACCACGAACACTGATTGTGAATGGTGCTTCAAAGGCCTATGCCATGACCGGTTGGCGCTTTGGGTACATTGCCGGGCCAATCGCGATTATGGATGGGATCAAAGGCATTCAGAGCCATGCAACCAGCCACACATCCTCGGTGACCCAGGCAGCAGCATTACCGGCCTATGATGGAACCGCCGATCTGGGGCCAGAGGTTGCTCGAATGGTTGCGGCCTTCCGTGATCGGCGCGACCGGATTGTCAGCCTGCTCCACGACATTCCAGGCGTTCAGATTGCGCTTCCACATGGTGCTTTTTATGCCTTCCCGGATATTCGCGGGCTACTTGGCCGTCCACTTGCGGGAGGTATGATTTGCAAGGACGATGATGAGCTAGCGGTATTCCTGCTCGAAACCGCGCGGATTGGGGTTGTCCCCGGTTCGGCATTTGGTGCGCCCGGCTTCCTACGGCTTTCCTATGCCACCAGTATGGAGCAAATCGAAGAAGGCATGCAGCGCTTCGCAACCGCAGTTGGGGCTGCGTGAGATTTGACATGCCTAGGCTGGCATGCTATACTTTCGCCATACGCGGTGCCCGTAGCTCAATGGCAGAGCACTTGATTGTGGATCAAGCGGTTGTGGGTTCGAGACCCATCGGGCACCCCATTCAATTCCCCACACAAACACAGCACAAACCCTTAGCATCACAAGCCACACATGGCGGTAGGCTGTCTTCGGCAGCGCTTGCTGTTCTTCCGTTGTGAAGACCATTCTCCGTGATTTAATATCTTGTGGTGCAGATCCACTAAAGTGGACTTGGCCACATCAGGCTCGTCATCTCGGGGATGAAATTTCCTCCCATGTGCGTGCGGTTCAAAGCGCTTTATTCCGAAATGATACCGAACGCGCAGTTTAACCGCGCTGCGAGATCTCATAAAGGCTTCACAGAGCCTTAAAATCAATCTCGAACGAGGGCTATCTAAAGGGGTATAATAGGAACGAGTTCGTCAGAAAGACTTGCGGATGAGACCGGGCGCAGTCGTTGGCTGAGGCCTCAGGAGTGAGCGGTGCTGGCTGCTGGAACCTTAGTTGCACTTGTGATGTATAAACTCACGCCCACCGAATCGGAGCGGCTACTTGCGGTGCAGAGAACTTCATCGGATTAGGCATGGATGCCAAGCAGCAGGCACTTTCATCGGTAATATGTGTTTCGCCTCGCAGCGTGTATGCTGCGATATGGGTCTGCCCACGCAGGAACCTGGGAGTCTACTGCTGCTCGGCTCTGATCTCACGAATGGCTTGCTGGAGAGCCTTCTGGAAATTGGCAGGATCACCAGTAACTACAAAAACCCCCGCGATCTGATCGCGATCGACAGCAAGACGCAGCGTGGTTCGCATGATCAAACGAGCGGGAAAGCAGCACTTCAGCTCGTCAGTGCATGGGCGAACGAAAACCGGCTGGTGCTGGTGCAGGTCGCGGTTGACAATAAATCCAACGAAATTACGGCTATCCCGTTGCTTTTGGATCTGCGCGATCTGCGCGGAGTTGATCTCACTATTGGAGCGTGGTACAATCCGGGCGCGTAAACAGATACTCAAAAAGAGGGAACACAATGACGACACCTGCTTACAATTTTGGGCTTCTCACCATGCTTAGTGAGCGCCTGCTGTAAGCGTACGTGGTGTTCGACACCCTCATTGCTTGCGGCGATGACTAGCTTCTCTACTCATTCGGGCGCGCAGTTTTGCGATTGCCCTGATTAAAGTAGATTCAAGTGGATGTTCGATACGATGGAGGCATTCCATTTGTATTGATGTGATACTCCGTTGCTCGTTCTCGCGCAATCCCTGACGACAATCGAAAAAGCCATGGGCGCATGTCAGCCCCGTGGCTCTTCTTATATGCGGCCACGGACGATTGGTTCCGTGGTCGCTGTTTATAAGGCTGCGACATGTCTGTAGCCAGTATTGATATGGCCGCAGAAGATAGTACGGCTGTTTTACGTTTTTGTACGATTATATGAGCTGCCATTGGCCGCGAGACGAGGAGGCTATCATTCGCTCTTTGCATACATCGAGCCGCTACTGGCGATTATTGGCCCGTTATTTACGACCACTAGGTGCGCGCATGGGCCTGCTGGCGATCATCCTCTGTGGCACGATTGCTGTACAAATTGTCACACCACTCGTGGCGAGTCGCTTCATTGACGAGTCCACGAGCGGGGGAGCCCTGGGCGATCTCCTCATTCTGGCGCTGCTGACTATGGGCCTCGCCCTTGTAGGGCAGGGCATGGCAATCGCTGAAACATATGTGGCTGAACATGTGAGTTGGGCAGCGACAAACGCATTGCGCGCCGACTTGCTCGCCCATCTATTGAAGCTGGACGCTACGTTTCATACGGTGCATGCAGCGGGCGAGTTGATCGAGCGGGCGGATGGCGATGTGGCTACCCTTTCACGCTTCTTCTCGCGTTTTGTTATTTCTATTCTTGGGAACAGTGTCCTGATCGTGGCTGTGCTTGGGCTGCTGACGTATGTGAACTGGCGGGTTGGCCTTGGGCTTAGCACCTTTGTTGTGCTTGCCCTGATTGTCATGCTGCGTATACGCGCTGCAGCGGCCCCTTTGTGGGCAGCGGAACGCCAAGCCAGTGCCGATTTCTATGCTTTTCTGAGTGAATACTTGGCCGGGCTGGAGGATATTCGCTCTAACGGGGCGGGCGCATTTGTGCTGCGCCGTTGCGCTGAGGTTATGCGGTCGTGGCTCTCCGTGACACGTAAAGCGCAGATGCGCGGCTACGCCCTAGTCGCCACAAGCCAGGGGCTGTTCGCACTCGGCACAATTGTGGCCTTTGCCGTTTGTGCCATACTCTACAAGGATGGCGCGCTCACAATCGGCACCATCTACCTGATCTTCCGCTATACAGAAATGCTTCGCGAACCAACTGAGCAGATCCGCAACGAGGTGCAGGATCTGCAACAGGCGGATGCCAGTATTGGCCGGATCGAGGGACTGCTTCAGACGATGCCGCGCCTTAAAGATGGAACCGGTGCGATCTTGCCAGCCGGGCGGTTGGCCGTGGAACTTGATTGCGTCTCATTCGGGTATACATCCGATACTTTGGCGCTACAGAATCTTAGTGTGCGTCTGGAGCCAGGACGTGTGCTGGGTGTAGTCGGACGGACTGGCAGCGGCAAGACGACCCTGACGCGTCTGCTTCCACGCTTCTATGATCCATTGGCTGGATCGGTACGTCTGGGAGGTATAGATATACGGGAAGTACAGCTTGCTGCATTGCGTGCGCGTATTGGCCTGGTGACCCAGGATGTACACCTCCTCAACGCCAGTATACGCGACAATCTGACCCTCTTTGACGCTGACGTGCCAGATAATCAAATCCATGCCGTGCTCGCCACATTGGGCCTTACCTATTGGCTACAGGAATTGCCAGACCGGTTGGATACTCTGCTAGGCTCAGGTGGCATTGGTCTCTCGGCCGGACAAGCACAGCTACTCGCCTGTGCACGTATCTTCCTGCGTGATCCCGATGTGATTATTCTAGATGAGGCATCCTCACGGCTTGACCCGGCCACAGAACGGCTGGTACATACCGCATTGGGACGCCTGATCGAAGGCCGGACTGGCATTATTGTGGCACACCGTCTGAGTACCGTCGCATATGCCGACGATATTCTTGTACTCGACGATGGGCAGATGCGTGAGTACGGGCCACGACGCGCACTTGCTGCCGATCCCAATTCGCACTTTGCTGGGTTGCTACGCACCGCGACAGAGGAGATCACTCTATGAGGCCGCTGCCAACCTGGCACTATACGCTAAAAATGGCCCGTTATGCACCTTGGCTCTATCTGCTTCATGCGCTGTTGTGGAGTACGATGAACGTGCTATCGCTGCTACCAGGGCTAATCGCTCGTGCCTTCTTCGACACACTCACCGGACAGGCGCGTCTTCCCGGAGACATAGCGGGGCTGCTCGGGCTGTTGAGCCTTGTCGCCATTGGACGCACAATTCTATGGCTGGTGGCTGGTTATGTCGAGATTACCTTCCGGTTCACCATGAGTGGATTGGTGCGCCGTAATCTGCTGCGGCTCGTCCTCGCACTACCGGGTGCAAATGCGCTGCCTTTTTCGATCGGGGAGACAATCAGCCGCTTCCGGGATGATGCATACGAGGCCGAGGATAACATGGATTGGACTGATGAAATCATCAGCCATGGCCTCTTTGCCATTATAGCGTTCCTGATACTTATGAATATCAACGTTTCTATGGCGCTTGTCGCTATTCTGCCAACCATTGTTGTGGCCGTAATCGCGCAGCGCGCAAGTGCGGCGCTTGGTCGTTACCGTGCAGCCAGTAGCCAGGCAACCAGCCATGTCACAGGGGCGATAGGCGATATTGTGGCCGCAGTACAGACGGTACAATCCGCCGGTGCCGAGGAACGCGTTGTCGCTCACTTTCGTAGGCTCAACGAGCGCCGCCGTAATACAATATTGGCCGATCGGGTTGTGACGCAGGCTGTGAACGCCATTACCGCTAACACGGTAAGTGTTGGCACAGGGCTGATCATGCTGCTCGCTGCTGGCATTCTACGCGATGGAAGCCTGACGGTGGGAGACTTTGTTCTATTTGTTGCCTACCTGGGTTTTATTGCTGATTTCACCACCGGGCTTGGTCAGTACCTCGCCCATTATCAGCAGACTGGAGTCGCTTTCGCACGAATGGATGCCTTACTGGGTGATACAGCACCTGACGCATTGGTGGCACCTACCCCACTATATCTACGCGGATCGCTACCTGCTGTGTCACCACTACAGCATAGTGTAACCAGCCGCCTGAATCTACTTGAGGCACGTGGTCTGACCTATTACCACCCACAGGGTGGTCAGGGTATCGCCTCGGCGGATCTGCGTCTACAGCGCGGCACTTTGACAGTGATCACCGGGCGGGTCGGCGCAGGCAAAACCACACTCCTACGGGCGCTGCTGGGCTTGCTACCGCGCGAGGCAGGCGAAATCCAGTGGAACGGCCAAATCGTAGACGATGTAGCCGCATTCCTGGTACCGCCACACTGTGCATACACGGCACAGGTGCCGCGTCTGTTCAACGAGACGCTCAAACAAAATATCTTGCTTGGGCTACCAGAAGACCCCGCAGCTCTGAATCTCGCCATCCGGGATGCTGTGCTCGAACACGATATACAGGCATTTGAGGCAGGGTTGGAAACATTGGTAGGCACTGGAGGCGTCAAACTTTCTGGTGGTCAGATACAGCGCACGGCAGCCGCACGCATGTTTGTCCATCGCGCTGAGTTGCTGGTGATTGACGATCTATCCAGCGCGCTAGATGTCGAGACAGAGCGGATCTTATGGGAACGGCTGCTCGGCAGTGGCGACGTGACATGTCTTGCTGTTTCGCATCGCCGCGCTGCGCTCACGCGAGCAGATCAGATCATCGTACTTAAGAATGGGTGTGTTGAAGCGCGTGGGACGCTGCAAGAATTGCTCCAATCCTCGGACGAGATGCGACACCTATGGGCAGATGAAGTGCAGTGAAGCCCAAACTCGCTAACAAACTAAGCGTATTGCAACGAATATCGCATTACAGGGGTTCACTTTTGTTCATTATGTCGAGCTTTGCAAACATGCAACGTAGCTTCAGCAATGCGCTATACTACGGTTGTGAAGCATCCTTGAAGAGGAAGACCAATGAATCCAGTACGAGTTGGGCTGATTGGCTGCGGCATGATCAGCAGTATTTATCTGAAGAATTGTACCCAGACCTTCAGAAATCTTGATGTCGTCGCATGTGCAGATCTCGTGCCAGAGCTTGCGCGCACACGTGCAGCGGAGTTTGGTATCCCACGCGCCTGTACTGTCGATGAGCTACTCGCAGATCCTTCAATCGAGGCAGTGCTCAACCTGACGATACCGACGGCCCATGCAGCGGTGAATATGCAGATCCTAGCGGCTGGCAAGCATGCATATACCGAAAAGCCATTTGCGCTCACCATGGAAGATGCTGATCAGGTGCTTGAATATGCCACAGCACAGGGATTGCGTGTTGGCTGTGCGCCCGATACCTTTCTGGGTGGCGGGCTACAGACATGTCGCGCATTGATCGATTCAGGCGCAATTGGTATTCCTTATGCGGCAAATGGGCTTATCCTAATGGGCAACTTCTATGATGGAATGCACCCACGCTTCGATTCGTACCTTAAACTTGGTTGGGATCCACTCTTTGATATGGCACCTTACTACCTGACAGCCCTAGTGTTTCTGCTCGGGCCTGTACGCCGGGTCAGCGGATCGACCGGCCAGGTACGCCGTGAGGTGACAGTCACCAACCCACAATCGCCACGCTTCGGCGAGACGGTTCCGGTCACCGCGCCGCAAAACGCCACGGCTACCCTGGATTTTGCGAATGGCGCAATTGTTTCGCTCCAGGTTGCCAAGGAGAGCTATGGCTACACACCACGCTTGGAAATTTACGGCACCGAAGGAATTCTCTATGCGCCCGACCCGAATATATTCGGTGGGCCGATTCGTATCACACGTCCAGATCGTTCAACCGAGCAAGTGGCACTGAAATATGGCTATGCCGAAGACAGCCGGGGAATCGGGCTTGCAGATATGGCGCAGGCAGTGCGTTCAGGCCGCCCGCATCGCGCCAGTGGCGATCTCGCTCGGCATGTGCTGGAGGTTACACTTGCGGTGTTCGAATCCTCGCGTACTTCGCACTCTATTGAGATTAGTGCGCCGCGTGCATTGCCAACGCCACTTCCGGTTGGCCTAGCGGATGGACAACTCGACGCATAATATTGCCGGAATAGCACCACAGAGGCACGGAGACACAGAGGCTGACATATAAGAACTCAAACTCTGTGTCTCTGTGTCTCTGTGGTTCATGATCAACTAGTTTCATTTATGCTTCAGCATACCAGAGAGTAGGTAATACCATGTTTCCATTTAAGGCAGCGCTCAACGCCTCAACACTCTTCCCCTATGAACTCGACATCCCACAGCAGGTGGAGGTCGCCGCGCAGGCCGGGTTTGAGGGCATTGAGTTATGGATGAAGGATATCGAGGCGTATGTTGCGGCAGGTGGCTCACTGCGCCAACTGCGGGCACAGATCACCGATGCTGGTTTGGCAGTCGTGAACGCTATCGCATTTGCGCCATGGGCCGATTCTGACCATGAGGTGCGTGCGCGTGGCCTTGAACAAGCCGAACGCGAGATGCATATGCTTGAAACACTCGGATGCATCGCCGTGGCCGCACCGCCCTATGGATCGGTGGAAAATACCACCCTTGAGGCGATGGCTGGTTACTTCGCCAGTTTAGTAGCAATCGGGCGCAGGATCGGTGTTGAGCCATACCTTGAGTTTTGGGGAGGTGCCAAACGCCTCTCACAATTGAGTGAGGCGGTCTATATTGCCATCAAAAGCGGTGTACCGAATGTGCGTCTCTTGCTTGATCCATTCCATATGTATGTTGGTGGAAGTGATGTGAGTGGTATTGGCTATCTACAAGGGAGTGCGATCGGGATCGTGCATGTCAACGACTACCCAGCGACACCATCAGGCTCGAAGATTACCGATCCAGAGCGCTTATTTCCAGGTGAAGGTATCGCCCCTTCACAAGAACTCGCGCGGCTACTGAACGCCGCTGGCTACCGTGGTTACCTGTCGCTCGAACTGTTCACCAGCGACTATGGCGCAGCCAGCGCACTGGATGTTGCGCAGCGCGGATATCGCTCGATACAGAGCACATATCGCGTTGATGGGTAGTATGACCCCAATTTCTTAGACGGGATAGTAAATGCCCAAATAGGCCAGATCTAACTGAATAACGTTCGATCCGAACGACTGCTTAAGCCCGATTACTGCCTGATCCTCAGCAGCGCAAACCTCAATTTGAATATGGCCACCAATAAGGCGGGCACCAACGGTTAGCTCCTGTTCCGCAGGTACGAGTTGCCCGCTGTGCGACACTTGCTCGTTAACGAATGAATGCGTGCTTTGATGTGTGTTAGGCATACTATCCTCTTTATGAGCGAGTCATTGGCTGATTGATCTCTTCGTGGCGACTGCGAAACCTAGTCGGTATGGCAAGGTATGCAATTCGCCCTGCAGGAGAATGCGCATCTGTGCCAAGCATTCGTGCGATTCGATCAGTTTCACCATTTGATGTGAGTATAGGGGTATTTACCAGTTCATACATCGGAAGAAATACGGCATGTATATCTGCGTATATTTACGGTACAAACAGCTGCTACGCCCATGGATGCAGGATAATCTTTGCCGAATCATGCGAAGCCGAGCATTGGAAGGCCGTTTGAATCTGGCTCATTGGTATAACATGGCTGATGAGCAGATCGAGTAGTGACGATTTCTGTATCACCTGCATAATCTTGGGGAAATCGTTCAAGTTGTAGTGCCAAGAGCCAAGTAACGTTAAGCCTTTGCGGATCATGTCAGGGCTGATGCGAATTGCCAGATCAGTATGACATTCACCAATAAAGGCAACCCTACCCTTACGCCGGGTAGCATCGATACACAGCCGCTCGGCGAGGACATTGCCCGAGCAATCGAGTGCAGCATCCACACCATAGCCACTGGTCAGCTCGCGAATCTTGGCGAGGATCTGTTCATCACGCGGATCCAGTACGGCAATTGCACCTAATGCTTTGGCCCGGTCTATACGATAGGGAACCGATTCGACGACAATTGTGCGTGCGCCGCGAAACTGGGCATTGACAATCGCACCCAACCCCACAGGCCCCGCCCCCGTGATGAGAATCGTCGTAAAGGCATCAACCGCCATTATCTGCATGGCACCGAACGACGGCCCGAGACCACAGCATGCCAACGCGGCGTGTTCATAGGACACATCGTCGGGGATTTTGGGTAGCAGCCAATCCTGTTTAAGCAAATACTGCGCATATGTGGCACGCCCCTCACCACCATGGAAATACTGGTGGAGCTGAGCCGTATTCTCACAATGAATATAATCACCCGACAGGCACAATATACACTCACCACACCCATAGGCTGGCATCACCACTACGCGGTCACCAATACGTAAACGGCTGGATCGATCTACGGCCACCACTTCACCTGCGGCCTCATGGCCAAGCGTATCGGTTGGCTCACCACTCAAGAACTGCTTGTACTCAGCACACATCGGTGCCGCATGCACTTTGACAACCACCCAGTTGTCGCTTGGCTGTGGCATGGGTACTTCAATCAACTCTGCCATGCGTTCGCCAGTGATTATTGCCTTCTTCATTGAACCTACCTCATAACAGCAAAGATTACTCAAACTGGTCTGTAGTATAACTCGTTTTGAAGGGGAACTCAGCGGGCGAACACAAGGCGTTGAATAGCCTCTCCCGCTTATGTCGTACAATAGCAGGGCATGCCGATTGTGTTGCGAGAATAGCTCGTATGGACAATAGAAAGCCAGCTATGAATAGCCAGGCCAACCCTCAACCTCGCAGCCAGATCGCACTTTCTGGTGGCCAGATCATTCTGCCGGATCGTATTGTTGGTGGCCAGGCTGTCATTATAGAGAATAGCCAGATCATTGATATCATTCCTGTAGGAGATCTGGGTACTGGCATTTCAATCACTGATGTGGCAGGGCGCTATATCGCGCCTGGATTGATCGACATTCATACCCATGGCGCGCTTGGGCATACATTTAATCAGCCAACTGCTGCGGCCTTTGCAACAATCACTGCCGCCAACGCCGCCCATGGGGTAACAGCACTCCTGGCAACCATTGCAACCGACTCCCTGGATAATCTGGCTGCCAGCCTCGGTTTCTGCGCCGAGTGGATGCGTCAGCCACGCCCGGGAGCACAGGTTCTTGGTGCTCATCTGGAAGGGCCGTATTTCAGCATGGCCGAGAAGGGCGCGCAGGATCCTGCCTATATCCGCAGCCCTGATGATGGCACCGCCGATCTACTGCTGACGCATCATGCCACCATCAAAATCATGACCTTTGCACCAGAGCTACCTGGCGCGTTGGAATTGACCGAACGGATTGCCGCGCTGGGAATCGTGCCTGCTGCTGGGCATAGCTCAGCGCGCGAAGAGCATGTGCGCGCGGCAATTGAGCGTGGCTTGCGCCATATTATCCATATCTGGAGTGGGCAATCCACAACGATCCGCGAAGGCCCCTGGCGGCGGCCCGGGCTGCTTGAGGCATCACTTGTCTTTGACGATCTGACCGTGGAAATGATCGCCGATAACCGCCATCTGCCACCCACACTCATGCAGCTGGCATATAAGTGCCTTGGCGCCGACCGTTTGTGTGCGATCTCCGACGCGACGAGTGGAGCTGGCCTGCCAGAAGGGAGGCGCTTTCGTATTGGTGGGATGGAATATGAGGTTCACGATGGCGTTGGCATGCTGCTCGACCACAGTGCCTTTGCGGGCAGCACAACACTGCTCAACCAGATGGTGCCAATCTTGCGAGACGCCGTTGGCATTCCGCTGCCCGAAGCGGTGCGGATGGCCAGCCTGACCCCGGCGCGTGTGATTAGCCAGGATACAAAGAAGGGCAGCATCGCCATTGGTAAAGATGCCGATATTGTCGTCTTCGAGGAAGACTTTACTGTCTGGCGAACGATGATCGGCGGACATTGGGTTTATTCAGCTGATTCAGATGCATAGATTTGGTTATTCTATAGGAGGATTATCGTGGTAGACACCCGTTCCTACGGCCAGTTACATGTAAGCATCTTCGATACGATCGAGGCACTAGCCGCAGCAGCTGCCGCCGATCTGGCGCTTGTGCTACGCGAGGAGATTGCTGCGCGGGGTGAAGCTGCGGCGATTTTCGCGACCGGCAACTCCCAACTGGCCTTTTTCCAGCAGCTACATGCCAGGGATGATATTGCCTGGGGCAACATCTCGATCTTCCATATGGATGAATATATGGATCTGTCGGATCAACATCCGGCCAGTTTTCGTTATGTTCTACAGAAGCGGCTGGTTGAACTGGTACACCCACGCGCGTTCTATGGGATTGCCGGCGACACACAGGATGTTGCGGCAGAGCTGGCCCGTTATACGGCTCTGCTCGCATCCCAGCGACCAATCGCCTGTATCATGGGGATTGGTGAGAATGGGCATCTTGCATTTAATGATCCACCAGCCGACTTCACAACCAAACGGACGATTGATGTGGTGGATTTAATTGATTCGTGTCAGCAGCAACAGGTAGGCGAGGGTCACTTTGCGCGCTTGGAAGATGTGCCACGCCAGGCACTCTCACTAACTATTCCAGCACTACTCTCACCACCAAATATCTTTGTGATTGCGCCCGAAGCACGCAAAGCCGAAGCAGTGCGCGCAGCACTTGAAGGGCCAATTACACCGGATTGTCCGGCCTCGATTCTACGCACTGCACCGCATGCCCGGCTCTACCTCGACCGCGATTCAGCGGCATTGCTTAGGGAAGTTTCTTAAGAACTTGCTTCTCACCACAGAGGCACAGAGGGCACAGAGGTTAGAATAGGGAGCCATTTCGCATAAACACATTCTAAAACCTGCGCCTTTGCGTCTTTGCGTTCATTCTTGAAAATAGCTACGAACCGTGTCTTATTCAGAAGGATACCAACATGGCACAGACAGTTTCTTTCTCGGTGTTCCTGAAACCATGGCGAACAATGCCACTCCCAGAGTTGGCGAGCTTTATTCGTACACTTGGTGTTACGGGCGTGGAATTGCCAATCCGGCCAGGCTTCCAGGTTGAACCTGAACAGATCGCCAGGGATCTGCCCAAGGCGATTGATATCTTTGCCGCCAATGGGCTGACGATCACAAGTGTTGCTACTGAGCCAACACCAGCCGCGATTGCCGTGTGCGGTGACCTCAACATCCCGCTTATTCGGGTCATGGCCCAGATTGGCCCGGATGGGTATATGGCTTCTAGTGCTCAGCTGCGGAATGCATATGAACTACTTGTGCCACGTCTGGTCGATGCAAAAGTGACCTTGGGTGTACAGAATCATTATGGCGCATATGTTTCCAACGCGATGGGGCTACGCCATCTATTAGAGGGATTCCATCCAATGGTGATTGGCGCCATCTGGGATGCGGCACATAATGCACTCAATGGTGAAGATCCTGAACATGCGCTTGATATTATCTGGCCTCAACTGAGCATGGTCAATCTGAAGAATGCCTTCTGGCAGCGAGCTAGCGGGCCTGAGGCAGCAGATGTTACTTGGCATCCATATTGGACGAACGGGCGTCAGGGGTTGGCATCCTGGCCACGTGTGGCTGATCTGCTTACGCAACGTGGCTACAGCGGCGTGGTCTGTCTAACAGCCGAGTATTCCGATGAAACCGATGTTGTGCGATTGATTACTGAGGACGTAGCCTATGCTCGGTCGTTATGGGCGTAATACTGGAGGCCGAGAAGTCAACTACCCAAGCCTAAAGAACTTGCGCCTGGCTTCTTCGACACCGTGACCGAAGCCGACACCATAGGCCGATTGACAACGGCCCTTACTGCTTCGCACGAAGTTATGGCAGCGATTGGTACATACCTTGAACCTTTTACCAAGCAAAGGATTACTCGCTTG
>JANLSE010000293.1:0-20618 GCA_031362265.1 Roseiflexaceae bacterium | reverse complement strand
CCCAAGGGCTGTGGGGAGCACCGGTGGTAGGCGGGAGCCTGCGCGATGCCAATGGCCAGACGGTCATTTCCTACTATCTGATGGGCGGTAATACCGACCCAGCGCCAGCTGCACCAACATCGAATATCTATCGTGTGGATGTGAGTACCAGCGATGGTAGCCTGAATGTGAGCCAACCTAGCGGCGTTGGCAGTGGCAATGCCTCAACTGGTACACCACGTTCTGGGCACACTGCCGTGCAATTCAAAGGCAGTGTATATGTGGCAGGTGGTATCGATCAGGGCCAAACAACACCCAATCGGCTTGTGAGTGGCAGTTACATCCAACCCGATCGCCGCTTCCCCGATTTGGATCCATCACCAGGTGGCGTAACCTACTTCATCAATAAGAATACCGGCCTGCCAGCGCCTCGTTCAGGCCATGGCATGGTTGTTGTGCCAAATGCGGCTACCAATCCAACCAGAGCGTTTGTGTATCTGATTGGTGGTAGTGATGGTGTTACGACCCAGGCCACCAATTATGTTACGACGATTGGTGACCCAAATATAACGACGGTTAGCTTCCCATATGAGGGCTTCTATATCTCAAAGACTGTGCCCTTCGCAAAAGCCAATGCGCGCTTGAAGCGGATCTTCTGGGCAGCAGACATTCCAACGGGAGCTGGTGTCGAAATCAACTATCGGCTCAGTAACGCAGCCGATTGTACAACCCTAGATTCGAAGACTGAGATCGAAGTTCCATGGCAACCAACTACTGCAACATTCAACGCAGCAGCTGGCCAGTTTGAATATTCGATTCTGAGTGATATCACAAATTGTTTCCAGTATCGTGCGCGGCTGACACCCAATGCCCAGAGTGAGACCAATACGACCCCATATCTCAAACGTCTGGGAATTGTGATCGAGGTACCTGGTGCCATTGATCTGACAGTCAAATCGGCTAACGTGTCGCGCAATGTGAACAACGTTCCGATCGGGTTCAATATTACGCTGCGAAACAAGAATACGCTGCTGGTGAATGAGCCAACCCTGGCGGCTGATTTTGGGATCAACGGCCCAGGAACCGCTCTTGGCAGTTTCTTCGTGGATGTCTTCATCTATCCACCCGGCATTACACCACCAGCATCACATACCATTCCAACCGTGCCTAGTGCATATACAGCACTATCAATCGATGTCTTCCGCTCCGAGTTGCAGGCCGGCCCGAATGGCATTGGGTTTGATTTTACTATTCCATCAGATCGCCCACTGTGCGACTATACGGTGCGCTATAATCCGCCAAATGGATGCACCGTGCGCTCAATGAAGAGCCTCTTCCCAACGGCTGGAACGTATAAGATCGTTGTTGTTGTTGATGGCAATAATGATGTTACCGAACAGCCCACCGGTGGCGGTGCAGAGGGCAATAACGTCTCAGTGGCAACTTCAGTCATAATCACTGGCGATCAGGTTCCGAAAGATGGATCTACAATCTATTTGCCACGAATCGCTAAGCCCTAAACATACGCACACGCTGGAGGAGTTCTATCCCTCCAGCGTGTTACGAGAAGTTGTCGTGGCATGATTTGACACAATTCGCGTTTTGAAACCCGATTGTGCGCGTCCTGTCGCGAGATCGACCATGACCACTTGTCAGGCTGTGCTATAATGTTTTTAGGTGGTCTTTGTGCATTTTGCATGCACGCTGAACGGAAAGGTACTGTCCCATGAGGGGTGGTCGGCTGTTCCTGTTGCTCGGCGTCGTAATCGCCGCCGCAGCAGCCCTGCTGCTGTTCTATTTTACACAGCAGCCAGCAACAACGGAGGGCCCAATCGCGACAACACCAACGGCGGTGCCGAAGGTACGAGTAGTTGTGGCGCGGGTCGATTTGCCAGTCAATGCGATTATTAGCGATACCGAAACCTTCCTGACGACGGATGAAATGCCTGAACCGGAGTTTAATGCCCAGCCGGGTGCGTATTTCACCAACCCCAGTGAAGTGTTGAATAAGGTTACGCTACGCCCATTATTGGCAAATGAACGGATCAAGCAGGCCGATCTAACGGATGGTGGGCTATCGCTGCTCCTACCAACCGCAGAACCAGATCAGCCACGTCCGAAAGCAATCCCGTTCCAGGTGAATAACCTGACTGGTGTTGCCGATTTGGTGAAGCCTGGCGATTTTGTAGATTTGATCGTCACATTCACAGTGGAGCGGAAATACATCCGTCCAACGATTCAGTTCGATACTGAGGCAAAGACCTTCTTTGTGACCGTTGTCGATGACACGTTCACCGACTCGTCCACAAAGACACTTGTGCAGAACATTCAGGTGCTGAAGATCTTGCGTCAGCGGGCTGACCCAGAGACAACGCCAACTCCAGAGGGCCAGGCACCTGCCGATGCCCCGCCAGCGACAAACCCGGATGGTTCTGTAGTTGGGCAGAACACAGGTGGTCAGCCAACTGGTGATGATTTTGTTTCGGGTAATTGGCTGCTTATTCTGGCGGTTAATGATCAAGAAGCTGAAATTATCCGCTATTCGCTCCAACAGGCAACCGGATTAGGGCTGGTTTTACGTGGGCGCGGTGATGCCGATGTGGAACAAACATTAGGTGTTACCCTGGATATCTTGTTTACCCAGTTTGGCCTACCAATGCCAGAACCAGTGCGTGTTCCACCTGTTGACTTTGGTGCACTCACCCCCACCCCGGGCCGTTAACCCACAGGCCGCCTCGCTTTGGAAGTGAGGCGGCATTCTCATAATAGGGGTAGCGATCATAGGCCCCGAGATGGTATACTTAATACCATACATAACTCTACGCAACAATTGACACCAATGTGGGGGATCGACTATGTCTGATCAGGCGAAGATACGACTCATAATTGTTGACGATATTGCTGAAACACGCGATAACCTCGAAAAACTACTCTTTTTCGAAAAGGATATTGAGGTTGTAGGCAAAGCCAGCAGCGGTCGTGAGGCAATTGCACTGGCAAAACAGCATCAGCCAGATGTGGTGCTGATGGATATTAACATGCCTGACATGGACGGAATCGCCGCAACAGAGGCGATGCTAAGCCAGGTACCAACCGTCCAAGTTATTATGATGAGTGTGCAGGGTGAAAACGATTACCTGCGAAGATCCATGTTGGCAGGCGCTCGTGAGTTCCTGATCAAGCCAATTGGCGCGGATGAGTTATATGCAGCCATTCGCCATGTGCATCGTTTACAATCAACCCAACGGCGCTATGTCCCATCGAATACCGGATCCGATCAGGGCGGTGGTGGTGAAGGGCCGGGAGCGGGGCAAATTTTCGCGGTGTTCAGCCCCAAAGGCGGGGTTGGCGTTTCTTGTCTTGCAGCGAATCTTGCGGTAGCGCTACGCCAGATGACAGGTAAAAAAGTAGCACTTGTCGATGGCAATATGACGTTTGGTGCAATTGCAGTCATTATGAACTTGGTTTCGAATAAGACCATCAAAGATCTCGCAGATAAAACGAGTGAACTGGAGCGTGATCTTATTAATGATGTGATGGTTACGCATGCATCACAAGTAAAAATCCTACTGGCACCACCAAATCCGCAGCTTGGTGAATTGGTCACCTCTGAGCATTTGCGAGCTATCTTAGAGGCGCTTAAGAAAGAATTTGATTATATCGTTGTCGACACGCAATCTTCGTTCCAAGATCGTGCACTAGCTGTACTTGATCTGGCCGATCGTATTGTTGCAATCATGACGCTTGAAATGCCATGCATCCGCAATATTAAACTGTTCCTCGAAGTGGCGGAGCTGCTAGAGTACCCTGCCGAGAAAACGGTATTAGTGCTCAATAAGGCCGATGGCCGCCTTGGGCTGCGTATCGAGAATGTCGAGGAGCATATCCAGCATAAGGTGACAGTGCAGATCCCGAACGCGGCCCATGAGATGACTCTCTCGATCAATCAGGGTGTTCCGATTGTGATTGATAAGCGCGATCATCCGACTTCAAAGGGTATTCTGCAACTCGCAACGCTCCTGATGAACAGCCGTGCCGCAGTAGCAAAGGCGGGAGCTGCAAAAGCTGGCGACGATAAAGGCCAGGGTGGGAAGAAAGAAGAAAAGAAGACGGGTGGGCTATTTGGCCGCCTGCTTGGATCGAAATAGGGGGTAGACGATGTCGCTGCTCAAGCGAATTGGTGCTGCGCCAGGCACTGCTGCTGATACAACACAACCGGCGAACCGACCAGCTGGGCTACCACGCCCCGACATGCCGCGCACCTCTACGCAAGATGAAGGTGTTAACGATTTAAAGGTACGTGTACAGAACCGCCTTCTAAATGAACTTGATCCAAAACTGGATCTCAGTAATATTGCCAAAGTACGGCAGCAGGTTGAGGAGATATTCAATTCTATTCTCGATAGCGAAAGTGTCGTACTAACCCGAACAGACCGGGCGCGTATGTTTGAGGCGATCGCTGCGGATATTATTGGCTTTGGGCCGCTTGAACAATTGCTTAACGATGTCGAAGTTAGCGAAATTATGGTCAACGGGCCAAAGAAGATTTATGTTGAGAAGCGTGGCAAAGTTCAGAAAACCTCGGTCACGTTCAACGATGAGGCTCATGTGCTACGGGTTATTGATCGAATTGTAGCGCCACTTGGCCGCCGTATCGATGAGTCATCGCCAACGGTAGACGCACGCCTTCCCGATGGGAGTCGTGTCAATGCGGTTATTCGCCCGATTGCGCTGTGTGGCCCAACGCTGAGCATCCGGAAATTCAAGAAGGATGGCGTCTCAATCGATGATCTGGTTCGCTTTAATTCACTGACACGTGAAATGGCCGAATTCCTTGCGGCATGTGTGAAGGCGCATCTTAATATTGTTGTCTCGGGAGGCACAGGCTCTGGGAAGACAACCATGCTCAACGCACTCTCATCGTTCATCCCAGATCAGGAGCGCATTATCACGGTTGAGAATGCTGCTGAGCTTCAATTACGGCAGGATCATGTTGTCCCACTCGAATCTCGCCCACCGAATGTTGAGGGCAAAGGTGAGATTTCGATTCGCGATTTGGTTATCAACTGTTTGCGTATGCGCCCTGAGCGTATTGTGGTTGGCGAGTGCCGTGGTGGTGAGGCACTAGAAATGCTCCAGGCGATGAACACTGGCCATGATGGTTCGATGACAACACTCCACGCCAACACCCCACGCGACGCAATCGCCCGTATCGAGACAATGTGCCTTATGTCTGGAATGGATTTACCAGTGCGCGCCATTCGTGAGCAGGTTGCATCGGCGGTAAACCTGATTGTGCAGCTCTCACGCTTAAAGGATGGCTCACGCAAGACAGTTTATATCACCGAAGTACAAGGCATGGAAGGCGATGTTGTCGTACTTTCGGATATCTTTGTATTCGAACAGCAAGGGCTGGACGAAAAGGGCAAGATCATCGGCCACCTAAAACCAACTGGTATTCGCCCACGCTTTATTGATCGTTTTGAAGAGAATAATATCTACCTGCCGCCCAACATTTTTGGCTTCAGTGCAATGGATCGCTTCTAGAGGGGTACGCTATGCCAATACCGGCAAATCTGATTCCGATTATTGGAGCAGCGGTTGTTTTTATTGTCATTCTTGGTATCTTTGCGCTGCTTGCACGGCGCGCGGATCGCCAGACACCGGAAGTGGGCGATCGGTTAAGCCAATTTGCCAGCCGACGGGAAGAGAAGACAGCAAAAGACAAAGATGCCAAACCGTTTGCGCAAATAGATGCGGTTGTCTCGAAGGGCAAGCGTGGCAGTCAGATGCAGCGTGATCTGGCACGTGCCGATTTGAAGCTAACAGTTACTGAGTTCATTGGAGTGAAGATTCTGGCGGCGTTGGTCGGAGCCGGGGTTGGTGCTGCTGCTGGGCGAGCCGCCCCCGAGGCATTGATACTGGCAGCGCTGGTTGGCGCAGTATTGTTCTCATTTGTTCCGAATATTTATATTGGTTATGCAGCCAAGCAGCGTGTTAAGAAATTCAACGACCAACTGGGCGACTCGATTACGATGATGGCGAATGCACTGCGCAGTGGTTCGAGCTTCCTTCAGACACTCGATCTCGTCTCGCGTGAAGCACCAATGCCAACATCGAATGAGTTTCGGCGCGTGGTGCAAGAGGTTAGCCTGGGTGTAGGTACTGAGGATGCGTTGCAGAATCTGCTCGGGCGGGTTACATCGGATGACCTTGATCTGCTGATCACGGCCGTGAGTATTCAGATGGAATCTGGTGGTAATCTGGCACAGATTCTGGACACAATCGGTCACACAATCCGTGAGCGGGTACGTATCAAGGGTGAGATCGCGGTGTTAACGGCGCAGGGGCGTATCTCGGCATATGTGATTACTGCGCTACCGATTGGCCTGACGATCTTCATTTCGGTGATCAACCCTGAATACATGAAGCCAATGTTTACCTTTGGTTTTCCACCTGCGGCTTGGTGTTGTTTACCGGTTGCGGCGCTTGTGATGATCGTGATTGGCTTCTTCGTGATTATGAAGATTGTTGATATTGAGGTTTAGCCAAAGGGGAGGTGAGCAATGCCGCAGATGCTGTTATTGCTCGGGTTTGGGTTCCTTGTAGTGATCGGTGTAGGTGTCGCGGCCTTTGGGCTCCGGCGCTCATCGCAACCAGATGCCATTGGCTCACGGCTCAGTCAATTCACTGAGCGCACAATGACACTGGAAGAACTCGAACTTCAACAACCATTCAGCCAGCGTGTACTAGCACCAATCATGCGCACGGTGCTGCTGGCGCTTGGCCGTTACGGCCCAAAGCAGAGTGCCGAACGATTACGACTTAGCCTCCAGCAAGCCGGGAATCCAGGTAACCTACAGCCACTTCAGTTTAGTGGTATTCGTATGGGCCTAGCGATTTTGCTGTTTGTGGCATTTGCATTCACAACATTTACCCAAGGTATGGAATTTACCCAAGCTCTGATGTACACCGCAATTGGGGCTGGGGTAGGCTACCTTTTGCCGGGTATCTGGTTAGGGCAACAGATCAAGAAGCGCCAGAAGGAGATCATAAAGTCTCTGCCAGATGCGCTCGACTTGCTCTGTATTAGTGTTGAGGCAGGCCTCTCATTCGATCAAGCGCTTGGCCGCGTTGCGGACAAATGGGAAAACCAGCTCTGCAAGGAATTCAAGCGCATGCTTTCGGATATTCGCCTTGGCCGCGTACGCCGTGATTCGCTACGTGATATGTCGGCGCGCTGTGGTGTTGATGATGTGCAGACATTTGTGAGCGCGGTGATTCAGGCGGAGCAGTTGGGCGTTTCGATGAGCCGTATTCTGCGCATCCAATCTGATCAGATGCGCCTACGCCGGCGCCAGCGCGCTGAGGAAGCGGCCCATAAGGCACCAATTCTCATGCTTATCCCAATGGCATTTCTGATCTTCCCATCGCTCTTTATCGTCATCCTTGGGCCGGCTGTGCCACGCCTGATGAAGGGTCTGGGAGGAGTGGGTGGCTAGGTGGCATTCTCGTATGCTGGGGTGACAGCTCAGTTTGTATAGTTGGTTCTCCTAGAGACGCAGCGTGTGCTACTTGATTGTTCTGTTAGTAGGCCTCTACTCGATCTGGGTAGAGGCCTCTGTTTTGGAAGAAACTATGCCATTACCAACTGCGACAATTATAAATCTGACACGCGGAACGACGATCGCCGAGCGCGCTGAGCTGGCACGAACCTTTGCGGCACGCGGGCAAGGGCTGATGGGGCGTACCTCTTTCATTCTTGGCGAAGGGCTTGTGATTGACCCGGAATGGAGCATTCACATGTTTTTTATGCGCTTCCCAATTGATGTACTCTTTGTCTCTAAGGATGATCTGGTTGTGGGGTTGCGGCGAGCACTGCCGCCTTGGGCACCATTTGCAGGTGTCGCACCATGGCGTGGCCGCTATGTGGTTGAACTCCCAGTCGGTGCGATTGATGCTTCACAAACTGAGCTTGGCGACCGAATACAGGTACAATAATAGTTTGGATCACCTGTGAACATGCCAATACCCAAAGCGTTGTGAGGCCCAGGCTGCAAAGCAAACCAGGTTGCCTCTTTGGGAACATGCACGAGCATTGTGTTATAGAGCAGAGATACACATGAACAGTGGGATACGAGTAGTTCGGCCATATCTGCTGGCGATCCTATTTTGCCTGATATTAGGATTATATCTTGCGACGCTCACCCAAGTACACACTTTTGACGCCCTTTCGTATGTGCTTAGTGTGGAACGTAAACCGTGGACGGAGGTGTTCCATCCCCATCATCTGGCGTATGGGCCAGTCGGTGTGATTGCATTTGCTGCTGGGCAAGCACTTGGATTTACTGGCGGCGCAGCATTGCCAATGCAGCTTGTGAATGCGGTGGCTGGCGCGCTTGGAGTTGCGCTGTTGTTTCGCGTACTACTCCAATCAACAGATCGGCTTGATCTGGCGGTTGTTCTCGCATTGGTATTAGGAAGTAGCTATGCCTACTGGTATTATGCCGTTGAGATTGAGGTCTATACCGTCGCAACACTACTCCTGATTGCCTGCCTGACGTTTCTTATCGATCCACGTATTCCTTCTAAGCGCACCATGCTGCTACTGGGATTGACCCAAGGCGGCGCAGTATTATTTCACCAAACCAATCTACTGTTATGTGTGCCAATGTTGGTGTGGTGGCTTGCAGCGCTTATCCGTTCACGCAGCCAGCTACGTAGATTCCTGATTGGTGCTATGGTATATGGCGTTACCCTCAGCCTGATCGTGGTTCTACCCTACCTGTGGGTTGGCTTTGGCGTAAGTAGATTCGGCAGCCTGGATGCATTTATGACATGGATGACCGAGTATGCCCGTACCGGTTGGTGGGGTGGGCCACTCACATGGGATAAAGGCAGCAAGCTGATCAAAGGACTCTCGGAGACACTAACCGTAGGGTGGGGTGGTTATGCCTGGCTCATGCTCGCGGCGCTTGGAATCGCGGGCAGCCTCAAAGCGACGCTCTGGAAGAAACCAGAACGGCACATGACTCATACATCCGCTACCAAGCGTGCCACACAGCAACCAGACAATCAAACCGAATATATAGAGCCACCCATCAACCCACAACTAACGCTTATTCTATTAACCTGGTTACTTATCTATGGTGGGTTCTTCCTCTGGTGGGAGCCAGATAATATTGAGTTTTGGATTGCAAGCCTGCCACCAGCATTATTGCTATTGGCCTTGGGAATGCGCAATTTTCAGTCATGGGGAGTTGCAACTTGGCTGGCATTCGCACTCGTAATCGCACTAGGGGTAACAAACTACGATGCAATTCGGCGGCGCGGCGATGCGACGACCGATCTGCAGCGCAGCGTTGCGCGAGAACTTGCAGCCAACAGTTCCACCGCCGATTTACTGATTGTACCAGATGGTCTGCAAGAACTGTATCTTCCCTACTATCAGCAGCGCGAGAATTTCATATCGCTTAATCAGGCGCTCTTCGATAGCGATTCTAACTGGGAAACTGCCTGCTCACTGATCCACAGCCGAATCGAGACAGCCCGCTATGCCGGGGCCAGTGTGCTGATTGCTATGGAAGCACTCCACCCACCCGCCGAGTTGCTCATACGGCATCGGCTGACCCAAGATCAAATAGATCGCTGCTTTGCCCCGTTCAGGGCTGAACTACGCACAGTGCCGCTTCCACAGGCTATTCCGCCCTACCTGCGCTTACCGGCTGCACAAGAATACGCTGATGGCGGCTGGAGCTTTGCGTCCTCGGCACTCGGCTGGCGCAGTGCCAATGTCTCTGGTGAGCGTTTCGAGAACGGCTGGCGTATGGTGCCCGGTAGCGATCCAAGCCTGATTAGCCCACTGCTCAGCATTCATACAGCGGATGTACAGGCAATCGAGGTAGTTCTCGCCAATGCAACCCAAGCACATGATGCTCAGCTCTTTTTTATTGGAACAGACAACCAGACCAATGAGGCTCATTCCGTGCATTGGGAATTATCGCCTGACCCTGGAGCGCAGACATACCGCATACGTGTTACTGGCCAGCCTGGCTGGCAGGGAATCATCACGCGCCTGCGTATCGACCCAGTTGGCGTTGGTGATGGCGGAGAGATACGTGTGGTCGCGGTGCGATTGGTGCGGGAGCGATGAAGCGCAGAGCGCAGAGCGCAGAGCGCAGAACGCAGAGCGTTGGAGCATTGAAGCATTGAAGCATTGAAGCCGGGTGCCCTCTGGGCCAAGCCGGGCACCCTTTGGGTGAAGCATTGAAGCGTAGAGCGCAGAGCGTAGAGCGCAGAGCGTTGGAGCCGGGTACCCTCTGGGTGTAGCATTGAAGCATTGAAGCAGAACCCGATTGCAGGCTCTTTTGTTCCTTTGCATCTTTGCGCCTTTGCGTTAAACCTGGTCTCCTGGTCTCCTTGTCTCTTACGACTCACGCCCAGCGAGCATAAGATAGCCGTACAGGGCAATACCGCTCAGCACGGAAACAATCAATTTCAGTGCAAATGGTAGATCGGATGGCGAGATAAAGCCCTCGATTGTGCCAGCAATGACAAGCAGCGGAGCGCAACCAAGCAGGAGATGGGCAGCACGGCGTGCGGCTAGTGTGAGAGCTGCGCGCCGCGTAAGGAACCCTGGGCGTAGAATAGACCAGCCAAGTTGAAGACCGGCGCCACCGGCAATGAAAATGACACTAAGTTCGATTGTGCCATGTGCAGCAACAAAACCCCATAAATTTGGCGAGAATCCATAGGCTTGGGCTGCACCACCGATAATGCCAAGCATCAGGCCATTCTGCACCAATACATACAATGTCAGCGTACCAAGCAGCATGCCACCAGCAAATGCAAGGATCGCAACACGAATATTATTTGTCATGATCAACGCCGCCGAGGCACTTCGGCCTTCTTCATTAATATTCTTCCACCATTCATTACCCAGCTTAATATCCTGCACAACCGGCTCGACGCCTGGGTAAAGTGCAACTCCGGCCGCTGGATCACGCTCCGCAGCAACATAGCCGATTGCGGCGGGAATAAAGAACATAAGAAATGCTGCGAGTGTGTACCCCCAAGTGGCACGAAAGGCACGCGGAAAGGTTTCGCTAAAAAAACGCATGAGCCCACCCCGCCCAGCAGATCGTTGCTGATAGATCGTGCCATGTGCGCGTGCGACAAGATTATTGAGGTATTCAATAACCCGGTGCCCAGCATAATCGCGCCGAGCAACTGCAAGATCGGAAGTGGCAGTACGATAGAGGCGGCCAAGATCGACCAGTTCCTCTGCGCTAAGCGCATTCAGGCCGATCCTCGATCTGTCGAGCAGGGAGGTGAGTTGTTCCCAGTTTGCCTTTTTAGTGGCGATGAAATCTTCTGCAAGCATATCATTCTCCACCCAATTGCTAAAACCTGTCAGGTGCGGCCTAAGGCTACTATGAACGCTTCAATGGTTCCGAGAGCCGTACCTGACAGGTTTGCGCTCACTAGCATGCGGCCTCATAACAATTGCGGCAGCGTGCCTCATAGAGATCAAGCCCACCCACCACAATCGTTGGCGCATCCGCAGGGGCGGGTTGTCCATCAATCAGGCGCTGTGAACGGGTTGCATAGGCGCCACAGCGTACACAGATCGCAAACAATTTATCCACCTGCTCGGCGACGGCCATGAGGCGTGCCATGGCCGGGAAGGGTGCTGCACGGTAATCTTGATCCAACCCAGCAATAATCACACGGTGGCCACGATCAGCCAGGTTCTGCATAGCGTGGAGTACCTCATCGGGCGTATCATCTAAGAAGTGCAGTTCATCCAGCGCAACAACCTGGATATCATCTCTGAGATGCTCGGCCATTTCGCGCACCGAATCGATTGGGTAGGCAGCAACACTTAAGCCATTATGGCTCACGAGGTTACCGATCTTGTATCGCGTATCGCGACGTGGTGTAAAGGCAACCAACTGCTGGCGCGCGATTTTAACGTGATTGAGGCGGCGGATGAGTTCTTCCGTTTTACCGCTGTACATGCAGCCACAGATAATTTCAATGCGTCCGCCATTTGAAAGATGGGTCATTGCGCTACTCCGCTCGTATGTAAAAACTGGCTAAAACCTCGAAGAAGCCCGGCAACATTTTCGCCAAGCGCTGCGATACCGTAGCCACCCTCCTGGACAAAAACGGTTGGTATGGCTAATCCTGCAATCCTTGCACCGATCTGTGGATAGGCGGATTGGGTCAGCGCGAACCCAGCCCCATTCTCGGCCACTGGATCGCCTGCGTAGGTATCGAGGCCAGCGGAAACCACCAAATATGCTGGTTGAAACGCCCTGAGCGCACCAATCGCCCGATCCAAGGCAGCGAGATATTCGATATTATCGGGTGCACCCACCAGCGGGATGTTGAGATTATAGCCATGGCCAACCCCTGCACCACGCTCATCCGCATAGCCAGCAAAATAGGGGTAGTTGACAGCCGGATCGCCATGGATCGAGACAACAAAGACATCATCACGTTCATAGAAGATTTGCTGGGTGCCATTGCCATGGTGGAAATCGATATCGAGCACTGCTATGCGTTTTGCACCCGTAAGAAGGCGCTGAGCGGCAAGAGCAGCATTATTCAAATAACAATAACCACCACCCATATTGCTGCCTGCATGGTGCCCAGGCGGGCGACAGAGCGCATAGACTGCCTGTTCACCACGTAAGAGTAAATCGGCGGCAGTGAGTGCAGCATCGGCCGATTGGCGTGCAACGCGGTATGTGTCTGCAACAATTGGAGCGCTTCCATCGAAGAGATAGTACCCAGGAACAGCAAGCGGATCGTTGCTTGGGCGCGCCATCCAACGTACGGCAAATGTGCTCGGGATAACTGCAACTGGCGTGGCACCTGCAGCAACCCAACGGGCATAAATGCTTTCGAGAAAATGCAGATAGCCAGGATCGTGAATAGCCAGAATAGCATCATCGCTATGCGGTTCAGGAGCGAGTAATGGGCCGAGCGCAGCCGTACGTAGCGCTGCTTCGATGATCTCTACACGAGCTGGCGACTCATAGTTCGGGGCAAGTTGCCCATCAATAAACTCATGTGGTGGCCAATGAGCGGCATGATCGGGCGTACATATCGTAATCAACATTCTGTCACCGCGTAATTGTGACAAGCGCAATCGCAAAGAGAATCTGAACAACCAGAGAAGCTCCCTGGATCAGGCGGGCGCTTAGCAGTTGGCGCGCATATAACACCATGCCTAATATCAGGTTCACAAGGGTAAGGCCAAAAGCTGCCAATGGAATAAACAATATCTGATAGCGTGGGCGAACATCCGCAACTTGGCCAACTGGATCGAAGCGCATATTGAGGGTAGCGGCAAGCTGTGGATAACGTGCGCTAAGCAGCGCTAATCCGATCATATTAACGAGGATTGCAGTGAAAAGTAGCCAACGGATGATTGGATCGTTCCAAAATGAATAGAGAAATGCACGCCCTGGCTCAATTAACAATGAGAGTGGTTTGGTCGACCCAAGATTGCGGCGCTGCTCGAGGTCTTGAATAAACGATTCGGGATCACTGGGCGAAATGACATAGCTTTCGGCTGCCGTATGAACGACCAATGCTTTGGTGGGGTTGAGCGTCGAGAACAGCCGCACTGGATGCTTCTGGGCTGCAAATGCGCGCCCCCAAAACGAGCCGAGGTGCTGGAGCACCCCAAGTGGCAGTCGTTCGAGATCGATGCCAATATCAAGACTCGCGATTTGATCAAGTGGCACAATCGCACGATTACCAAGCCAAGTAATGTAGAGGCCATTACGATCCAGCTCGTAGGCTAGGGTAAATGCAGATGCGGTACGGTACGCCAACCAAGTCGCAAGCGCAAGCAAGACCCAGAGTAAACAGACCCAACCAAATAGTTGGATATTGATTTGCCAGTTAATCGCTGAGCCACGAAACGCTTGGGCGATTTGTACGATTGGCAAGGCTAGCGCAACCCAGGTGAAGAGCAGGAGTGCTGGTGCTATCCAGCGGCTAAGTTGCGCAATTGGTTTCCAACGTCTCATGATAATGTGAGGGCGTGGTCATACGCAGACAACCTGTGTACGACCACGCCCATGAGCGCGAATAGCCCTTATGGTGCCGGTGTTGCTGTCGCAGCGGGTGTTGCCACAGCGGGCAGTGGCGAAGGCTCAGGCAATGGTGTTGGCGAAGGATCACCACCGAGCACGACAGTTGGTAACGGCGCAGGAGTTCCAGTTGGCGGCGCAACAGCGGTTGGCGATGGCTCGGGGAAGCGCGCGATTGTTGTCGCAGCACGTTGTTTAACAAGCCACTCATCGAAGGCTTTGGTTCGGGCTGTGCGCAACTGCTGCTCACGCGAGTCTATCGTTCGGCTCACAAGTTGAACCACATGCCAGCCGAATGATGTTCGCACTACTTCACTGATCTGCCCATCACTTAATGCGGCAACCGCCTGAACAATAACAGGATCGACCTGCGTTCCGGCGGTTGTCTTACCATCTTTATCGAAGCTTGGCAGCGTACCGCCTTGATCTCTGGTATTGAAATCCTCGGACACTTCTTTAGCCAGCGTCTGGAAATCTGCCCCACCGCGCAACTTGGCAAGAATCGCATCGATTTCCGGGCGGCGCTTGCTGAAGGCCGCTTCACGCTCCTGCTCGGTTGCTGTCACTGGGACAGTAACCTTCATCAGAATATGGCGAGTTTCAATAGCACTCGGATCGCCTAGTGGTGTAAAACTAGCATCTGGAATAAGTTGCTCACCGATTTTGTTGGCAAAGACTTGGCGCTGGAACTGGACAAACAATCCATTCTTGAAGTCGTCCTCAGTCAGATTCGGCTTACGTGATGGGTCGATCTGAGCTAACTGATCGAGGTAGCGGCTATATAATGTCTTGTAGATTGTGTCGCTGCGGCTCAACGCTTGATCGCCTACTGGTGTAGCAGTTGGGATATCGGTGGGTGCTGGCGTAAACGTTGGCGCAGGAGTAAAGGTTGGTGCAGGTGTCAGAGTCGGGCCACCTGGTGTCACCGTGAGCGTTGCTGTTGGGGCATCCGTAGGCGCTGGAGCTATTGTTGGTGTGATGGTTGGCGTACCCGAGACAACTGGAGGCGGCCCAAAGGATGGGCCAAAGCTGTTATCGACAAGCTGCGCCACTTCGGCATCACTCACCTGGATATTGAGCTGCTGGGCACCTTGCATAACAATCTGTCGATCGATCCAACCCTCAATCAGGTTTTGATCGATTGTTTCGGTGCGTACTGTTTGGATCGAAGTATCCACTTGAGCAATTTGGCCAAGCACCTGTTGGGCAAACTGCTGGCCGAACGAGATGAGAAATAATGCTTGGCTAATATTTGCCGCACTATCGCCACGGCGTTCGCGCCAATATTCACCACGCGAGAGGCTTGTATTCCCGACCTTCGCAACCGGCTGGCTAGGCGTATAGACTTGATCGAAGAGTACGCCACCCAGAACTGCCAGCAGCGCAACTGCAATAGCGATACCGGAAAGCAGAACGATCTGACGCTGGCGACGCACTTCACGCTCACGGCGTGGCGAACGATGGCGAACAGGTGGTGTGCTTGGCGTAGATTTATTTGATGTTTGAGCCATACGTCTCTACATTAACGAAAGAGACCAGAACACACACTCGCGCGCCCGTTGGCGCGCGACATGCATTCTGGTTCTTGGCGGATGATCATTAATTGCGCGTATGAGCTGCGACGAAATGCAGCAACGCCATATGGCGAGCGCGTTTAATCGCAGTGGTAAGGGTGCGCTGATGACGCGCACATGTGCCTGTTCGGCGGCGCGGCAAGATTTTGCCACGCTCAGAGACAAAGCGCTGCAAACGCTTAATATCTTTATAATCGACTACGCGAATATTATCGGCGCAGAATGCACACACCTTACGGCGCGTTGAGAACCTGCGTCGGTTGCCACCTCCACGGCGGCCCTGATCGTCGTTCATACTACTCCTCATCATCGCTCGTTGCTACACGCTTTTGGCGCTAACAACTAGTATTCTAGAATGGAATATCTTCATCACCAATATCAAGTGAGCCACGCTGCGGCGGACGCGATGCCGGGCGCGTAGGATCCTCGTGGTCGTCGTGAGTGTTGTGATCACGCGTCTGCCGACCATCGAGCAAGATCATATCACTAGCAATAACCTCGGTGCGCGAATGAGGTTGGCCTTCCTGATCTTGCCACTGACGTGTTTGCAGCCGACCTTCGATATAAACCCGGCTTGCTTTATGAAGATGCTCGTGACAGATCTCAGCCAATTTATTCCAAGTGACAATATTAAACCATTCGGTCTCTTCATGAGGCTCGCCATTTCCATCCTTCCACTGCCGCCCACTAGCGACACTGAACGTGGTTACCGGGCTACCACCAGGGGTATACCGCATTTCGGGATCTTTGCCAAGCCTACCAATCACCAGAACTTTATTGAGATCCTTTGCCATGGCGACACCTCATCGAGCTCGCAATCACTCCTCATCGTCCATATCGTCATCATCATCAAGCAGATCATCGCTAGAAGATGAAACAACACCAGCACGCATAGTACGGGTGTCAACCAGCGTTAGCATATAACGCATAATGGAATCGTTGAGTTTAATTGGGCGCTCAAATTCAGCGATTTGGTTTGTAGGAAGTTTGAAGTGTACGAGGACGTAGTAGCCCTCAGTGAAGACGCGACGGCTAGCCTCGCCTTCGGAATACGCACGGATCGAGTAGGCGAATTTCCGCCTGCCCCAAGGAACTGAGTGGTTGACATCGGCCAACTCACCACCCAAACTAGTGATCGACTGTGCAAGTCGATTGGAAAGAGCAGTGATATCTTCCTCACTTGATCGAAGCGGGGAGACAATCATCATAAGCTCGTAGTCACGGCGACGCTCGCGCATTGGTCCTCCTCTGGTCTGTGGCTTCACCATAATGCCGTGGCCTGCGCGGGGGCCAAGGTTATAGGAAGCAGAAGCGATTATTAAATTCCGAAAGGCGATTATAGCATACGCGTATGCGCTGGTCAAACGCTTGACAAGCGTCTCTGCAAATGTGAGAATATCAATGTACTTAATGGTTAGGATGATAAGGTGCACCGTGTTGCGTTCTCGAACGACTCAGGATGGCGCGGCTATGTCACTTGTTGCAGCAGATACAGTATCTGTTCAGCTCACACTTGAAGGGCTCACATCCGATCTGTGTGAGAGTTCGGGTGCGTGTGCCTGTGCGCTGATATTGCGCGAACAGACTGAGCATTTTAGCTATGTAACAATTGGCGTACCGCCAGTGCTATCTTTGCCATGGACGGATCGTGAACTATCCACATTGTTGGCACAGGTTATTGAGCGCGATAGTGAGTCGATAACGACAACAGATGGTATTACCGCCTGCGGTATTCCGCTACGAATTGGCCTTCACGCAATTGGTGCCGCAGTATTATTCTTTGTATCTGAGCAAACAATTGAGCGCCCACGGATTGCGGCAGCCATACGTATGGCTTCACGCGCTGCGCAGATGTTCCTGTATGTTGATGTACTGCAGTCGCAAGATGGTGAGGTTTCCGAGGATCTACGCTTAAGCGAAATCCAGATGAGCCGTAACCTTATTCGCGGCGTCATCGATAGTGTCCCGCTTGGGCTAACCCTGATTGATGCAGATGGGTCGATTCGTGCAATTAACCGCCCATTGGCGGATCGATTTGGCCGTGAACCTGCCGAGATGGTTGGCCAGTTCTACCACGATATGATTGGGCCATGGGACGATTCCCCGGCTGCGCAAACAATTAAAACGGGGCAGCCACAGCGCACCCGCCTTTCGACACAGAGTATTGGCCGGCCACAGGAGCTATTAGAAATCGGTAGCTTCCCAATCTTCGACCCGATGGGGCGCCCGTATCAGGTTGTTGAGGTTTGGGAGGATATTAGCGAACGAGTTGCGCTACAAACACAATTAGTTCGTGCAGAGAAATTGGCCGGGATCGGGCAACTTGCTGCGAGTATTGCCCATGAGGTTGGCAACCCACTCCAGGCGATTCAGGGGTTTCTGGCACTTTTTCTCGAACAGTGCGACCCTGAAACCCCCAATCAGCACTTTCTTCAACTGGCGGAGGAGGAAATCGACCGAATCGTGCATGTGTTAGCGCGTTTACGCGACTTATACCGGCCACGTGCAGATGTCGTGATTCCCACCGATCTCAATGGCCTGATTGAGAATGTCTTATTGCTCACCGGTAAACAACTCGAGCATGTGCGCGTGAGAGTTCGCAAGGAGCTTGAGCCTGAACTGCCGAAGATTGATATGGTTGCCGATCAAATCAAACAGGTCGTGCTCAACCTAGTATTAAATGCCGCTGAAGCGATGCAGGGTGGTGGATTGCTCCATTTCCAAACCTACTTGCACCATGATCGCAATGGGGCACACCTCGTGACGATGACGATTACTGACACTGGCACGGGTATTCCTCCAGAGCAATTGCCCTATATTTTTGATGGTCTCCACACGACAAAGGAGCGCGGTATGGGGCTTGGGCTCTATACGAGCAAGGCGATTATCGAGCGCCATATGGGTCGGATCAGTGTCGAGAGTAAAATCGGAGAAGGAACCACTTTTGTGATTACCCTGCCAGTTCAGGAACCTGAATTAAATGCGCTTGCCTCATAAATGGAAGGGCCTATGATGACTGCAAAACAACCCGCAAAGATTCTTGTTGTCGATGATGAGCGAACTGTACGCTTGATGCTTGAGACGGCATTGCGTGCTCAGGGGTACCGTGTAAATGTTGCTGCCAGTGGGCGTGAAGCGCTCACACAGATTGAGGAAGAGCAATTTGATTTGGTGCTCCTCGATTTACAGTTGGGCGACACCGATGGGATCGAGGTTCTACAGGCTGTTAAAGCCCGTTGGCCAGAGACAGAAGTCATTCTTCTGACAGCCCATGGTTCGGTAAATAGTGCAATCTCGGCGCTACGCCATGGCGCATTTGATTACTTACTTAAGCCTGCTCAGGTTAATGATATTCGAGAACGGGTTGAGCGTGGCCTCGATCACCGGCGCACTGGCCAGCAGCGAAGCGAATTACTACAACGGATAAGTGAGAGCGCACGGGCATTAGGAATGATTGATAGTGGTGCTACACCACCACCCGCGCCACCTAGTTCGGATCGAATCGAAGTTGGGCCACTTGTGCTTGATCTACGCCGCCATGGCGCACGGCTGCACGAACAGCAATTAATGCTGACGCGCACTGAGTTCTCGCTACTAACAGCACTCGCCCAGCATATCGACACAGCCCTCAGCTATGGGATGCTTTCTGAGGCAGTGTATGGCCGAGCGCAGCCCGAGGATGAAGCACGCGCCCTCCTGCGGCCACATATTGCTCGGCTCCGCCACAAACTCGAATCCACAGGCGTTCCGGGGGTCTCACTCATCAGCATCCGCAGCATGGGTTATATGTTGCAAACGGATAGTTAGGGATTAGGGGTTAAGGGTTAGCGGTCTGGGGTTTAACGAGTGCTCTAACCCCTAACCTTTTGCCCTTAATGAGGCTCATGCCCGAGATACGCCAGAATATCGCTACACGCGAGTGGGTGATCATCGCAACCGAGCGTGCGAAACGCCCTGAGCAGTTCTTCCGTGAACCACGTGAGCGTGTGACTGACCGGCCAGCCCATGTGGCTGATTGCCCGTTTTGCCCTGGGAATGAGGAGCTCGATCTCGAGCGACTACGGCTCCCAATGGAGGGCGAATGGACTGCACGTGTCGTGGCGAACCGGTTCCCCGCATTACAAGATCAGGGAGCGCTGCAGCCACAATTTAGCCGTTTAGGGCACGCTATAGCTGGAATCGGCCATCATGAAGTGGTGGTTGAATCGCGTTTTCACAATACATGCCCGGCATTAGAGACGCATGCCGAAATTGAGACGACACTGCTTGCAAACCGTATGCGTGGCATGGTACTCCACAATGACCCACGAATTGTGCAGTTGGTCTACTTCAAGAACCATGGCCATGGCGCGGGAGCATCGCTGCTCCACCCACACACACAACTACTTGCACTTCCTGTGGTACCCCATACGATTGAGGATCGGATTGAAACTGCCAAACGCCACTATCAGGCGCATTGGGAGTGTGTAATTTGTCGCATGCAATCCGAAGAAGAACATGAGGCAGTTCGCATGCTCTGCCAGACGGAACATTTCAGTGCATTTGTGCCATATGCTGCGCTATCGCCGTTTCATATCTGGATCGTGCCACGGCGCCATGCGGCCAGCTTCACGGATGTGACCAACCTAGAACTACAAGACTTAGCAGGCGTGCTACGCGATATGTTGCGGCGCTTATATATTGGGCTGGGCGACCCAGATTATAACTATATTATTCGAACCGCACCGCGCCGTGAACGTACCGCACCATATTTGCACTGGTATGTGTCGATTGTTCCGCGGGTTACGCGCCAAGCGGGTTTTGAGCTTGGATCGGGAATGTATATCAACACAGCGCTACCAGAGGCGAGTGCGGAATTTCTGCGCGGCGTTGAGGTGTAGGGAGTATATGACACAAATCACCTCAAAAATCGATCCATCCTCTGATGTGTTTCGGGCAAATGCCGAAGCATACG
>JANLSE010000272.1:0-2598 GCA_031362265.1 Roseiflexaceae bacterium | reverse complement strand
GATCGGTGACCCGGCAATGCCAAATTCCGAGTTGCCTGCCACCTCGCTCCCTGCTGCGCAGGCCTGCCAGCACGCCCACTCTTCTGTCGTGTTGCTGGCATTGAGTCTGCTGCTGGTGCCACTGCTCCAGCTCACCTCGATCGCACTGCCTTCATATGGCCGCCCGCCGCAGATCGCGATTCCTCCATTACTTCCCCCTCCTTAAGCGCCTACCTGAATGCTCAATGGTTGATGTTTCATTCGCTCTGCCTCAACACAGCGTTGCGGGTTCGATGTGCATTATGGCGCATGGCTGTTAGGTACCACTTGGCTACCGCACGTTAGATCGGATACAGATATGAATATTGGCAATATTGCGCTTGCGCTCGCTTGTGCGTTTGGGGTAGCTGCGCTGATCACCACATTCGTATGGGCACGTGGAGGACAGGTATTCCAATCGCATACGCGCTGGTCTCTGCTCGGACAGGCGGTGGCTGTTGGAGTCGCGAGTGCCTTTCAACTCTCGAATATTCTGACCCATCAATTCCAGTATGCGTATGTCGAGCGCTTTAGTGATCGTTCGCTGCCACCGCTCTTACTCTTTGCAACCTTCTGGGCCGGGCAATCGGGCAGCTTTATGCTTTGGGCGCTGTGGAGTTGTGTATTCGCCCTCATCCTTAGTCGTGGGTTACGGTGTTCGAGCTGGGAACCATATGTGCTGGCACCGTACCAGTTGGTAACGCTGTGTATTGTCGCAATCATGTGGGCTTCGGGGCCGTTTCGTCTGCTTGACACCGTGCCTGAAGATGGGAGCGGTCTCAATCCACTACTGCAAAACTATTGGATGGCGATTCACCCGCCGATTTTATTTACCGGGTTTACGACAATGGCTGGCCCGTTTGCCTTTGCGGTCGCGGCGCTCTGGCGGCGTGAATACGATGGTTGGGTGGCACTCGCACGCCCGTGGGTACTGCTAGCGTTTATCTGCCTCGGGCTGGGGCTTTCCCTAGGTGGGTTCTGGGCCTACGAATCACTTGGCTGGGGCGGATTCTGGGGCTGGGATCCCGTCGAGAATTCATCGTTTGTGCCATGGCTGATGAGCGCTGCATTGCTTCACGGAATGACCTTACAAGCAGCACGTGGTGGGCTCAAACGTGCCAATCTGGCGCTGGCAATACTGGCAGAGCTTGCGGTAATCTATTCGACGTTCCTGACCCGCAGTGGCATTCTGGGTAAGTTCTCGGTGCATAGTTTTGTGGAACTTGGCCTGATGGGCTACCTCGTCTTCTTTATTATTGGGTTTGCCGTGCTGGGATTTGGGATGCTGGCCTGGCGCTGGCGGGCCATTGGGCGAAGACTGAGCTACACCAGCGTGCTCTCACGCGAATTTGGTCTGCTGATCAGTGCTGCACTATTCGTAATTGTTATGCTGATTGTGCTGATTGGCACATCCATGCCAGTCATTTCGCTTATGCCTGGATTCACGCGGCAGATCGCGGTCGATATGTCCTGGTATGGTGGTGCTGCACTGCCATTCGGTTTCCTACTGCTCCTGACGATGTCGGTCGGGCCATTGCTCAGTTGGCAACGCAGTAAGTTTGGTTCACTGGCCCGTGCGCTGCGTTGGCCATTGATTACCACCCTGATAACCCTGTTTGTAAGTCTGCTGCTGAATATCACCTATCCGGTGGCGCTGCTCTATATTGCAGCAGCAGTATTTGCGACTGCTGCCAATGTGATGATAATCATCCGTATCTGGCGAACTGGCCCACTTAAATTAGGTGGCTACCTGAGCCATGTAGGCGTTGGCTTGTTGTTCCTTGGGATTGTTGGCAACGCGTTCTACAAACAGACCGCCGCGCTCCAACTCACCGCCGATGTCCCACAGACCGCGCTCGGGCGCCAGTTTGTTTTCCGCGATTTGGTGCTGCCAAGAAATGATGAGTTAAAGCGATCGGCAGTGCAGCTGGAGGTGATGAACCCAAGTGATAGTAGCACTTGGGTTGCCGAAGCACCGTACTATATCTACCAGCAGACTGGGCAGCTTGTTATTCACCCGGATATTCAGCCGGAGCTATTTGGCGATCTCTATGTCGCGCCATCACAGTATGTACCACCTGCACAGGTCAGTCCTGGCGAGATTGTACTGAATATGACTGAGCCTAAAAGCTTGCTGGGCTATTCCCTGAGCTTTAAGCGCTTCGAGATCCCCAATCGCGCGGCGATGATTAGCGGCCAGGCACCGCCAAAGGTAGGTGCTGAGTTGTGGATTGATCGCCCTGATGGACGCCTCGTGAGAGTCATCCCCATGCTTGAGATAGTCGATGGCAAACAACAAGGCCAACCAATTGAACTAGGCGATGGGGCAACTGCTACCTTGACGTGGGTTGATCCAGCGACCCAGATGATTGCGGTGCGCCTTGGCGGCGTTGATCTGAGTCGGATCAATCCTGAGGAGTTTCGACCACGCCTGTATGTCGAAGTCAGCTATGAGCCAGGGATCAGGCTCGTATGGCTGGGTATCATAACCGGATTGATTGGCGGCGGCCTGGCGCTCATTCGTCGCCGACGTGAAGCCCGACCATTCCATGATGTTCCAGAAGAGCTATCAGAACGAGC
>JANLSE010000253.1:0-7424 GCA_031362265.1 Roseiflexaceae bacterium | reverse complement strand
CCTTTCAGGGCAGTGCGCTCGGGGATCTCTCTGAGCTCTTGCTCGCTCCGGCTGCGGAGGTTCATGCCGAACAACTTGCGTATCGCATTCTGCATGCACTGCGAAGGCTTGCCGGTGGTGCTCCTGTTGTGCTAGCGGTTGATGATCTACAGTGGGCAAATAGTTCAACATTGACTCTCTTTGGCCTTCTATCCACTCGCCTGCGTGATCTGCCACTGCTACTGATTGGAACAGCCCAGCGGCCAGAGACAATTCCAGCATTACAGCGCCTGATTACGATTGGCCGGCGCCATGGACAGCTACGTACCCTTGGGCTTGCACCATTAGCTGAGCGAGCAGTGCGCTCCCTGCTCGAACGCCTACCGATTGATCAGGCCGCCATTCCGGCCTTGGCGCGTTGGCTATACGAGCGTTCGGATGGCAACCCATTTGTGTTGAGTGAAATGATTGCGCAGTTGCAGGCCGACACCATCCTGATCCATGATGGTGTCGCCTGGCAGATCGATCAGGGTCGTTGGTTGCGCTGGCGGGCAGCATATGCCTTGCCAGAGACAACCTACGATCTGGTGGCTTGGCGGCTACGCAATATTGGATCGGAGGCACTCGCGCTACTCGAGCTATTGGCTGTTGCAGGGCAGCCACTTCCACTGGTGCTTATTGCGGATGTGCTTGCAATTGCCGATGATCAATTGCTACATCAGGCAGATGATCTGATCAGCCGGCGCTTGCTCGCCGAGGTGAGCGATGGTCGCCTGTATTTGCCACACCATGTGCTACAAGAGACGCTGCTGCAACGTATGAGCCATGTGCGTAGGCGCATGCTTCATCGGCAGCTAGCCCAGGCACTCGCGGCATGCCCTGTGCTACAAACTGATCTATCAGAATGGGAGGTCGCTCAGCAGGCGGTTGCTGGCGAGGATATTGAACTTGCCCGTAGCTATGGTATCCCACTGCTAGCACGCCTTCCGCACGAACAAACTGGTGCAACAACGATCGATTTCCTGCTGCATTTACACGATCTATTGCGGCCATCAGCGACGCTTGAGGAGCAGGCTGCGCTCGTGCGCGCGATTGCGGATGTTCAACAATCGCTTGGCCGTGTTCAGGATGCCATGAGTTGGCGTCAGCGCGCGATTGGCCTTGCGCGTGAACTTGGTAGTAGTGCAGCACTCGCGATCAGTTACCTAGAGATGGGCGATTTGGCATTGGTGATTAACGATGATGTTGTTGCGCTTCAAGCTGCCGAAGCTGGATTAGCTGCTTGTGCACAACTCCCCGAACATGATCCCACAAGCAGGCGATTGCTTGGCCGCGGACATTGTTTGCTTGGCCATGCACTGGCGATTGATGGTGCCAATATCACCCTGGCTGAGCATCATCTACAAGAAGCTACTGCCGTGTATCGCCTTGCAGATGATCCATATGAATTATGCGCAAGTCTTTTTGAGCTTGGTAATATTGCCGCACAGCGTGGTGATCTCTTAGCGGCACTTGAATTGTACGAAGAGGCTGCCCAAGTTGCGGAACGTGGCCGTAATCACTATATGCATGCGCTGGCGTGTAACAACCTCGCTTACCATCGGCTGCTATTGGGTTGGCCCAAAGCGGCACAGCGAGCGCTAGAACAAGGCCAACGTGTGGCCGAAGCGCACGATTTATTAGGGGCGCTATTGTTCCTCACAAGCACTCAGGGCGAGATTGAATTGTACCTAGCGCGCTGGGATGCTGCACAGCGCACATTCCGGCAAGGGCTTGCATTAGCGGAAGAGCTTGGCAACCTTGAACGCCAGGCCGGCTACCGTGCGGGTGGAGCGCTCGCAGCACTTGGGCAGAACGATGCTACAAGCGCATTGATGTTATTAGAAGAGGCGCTCCTGCTTGTAGAAGGCCGTGGATACTGGCACTTGCGCGTACGGCTGCAAATCTGGATGGCCGAAGCATTATTTGCTGATCGCCGTGTACCTGAAGCACAGCAATATCTACAGGTCGCCCGCACAACCGCCCAACTCCATGGGCGTGTGCTGCTCCAAATGCAGGCAGAGCGACTATGGGCGCGCTTACTCTCCGCGTTGGGCGATCATGTTGCTGCCACAATCTGCTTCAAGCAGGTGATGAATATGGCAACAACCGTAGATATTCCACTTGAAATTGCTCGCACCCAGGCGAGTTTAGCGTATGTTCTGATTGCCAGTGGTGATATGCAACAAGGGCTTACACTGATTGCACGTGCACGGCAGAGTTTTGTTGATCATCAGGCGCTTGCCGATCTTCAGATGCTTGAGTAATATTTGTCAGCTCTTTCTAGCTAATAACGCCAGGAATAACGGTGGATTAACACTCGCTTTGCTATACTCGCGATAATCCCAAGTTATTGGTTTGCTTTGATTGGGCGATATTGCCAGCATAGGTATGCGATCGCTGGTATTAGTTGGGCTCGATTCAATGCACACCGAATCATGTGAAGGAGCGAAACCATGGCAGTCAACCCAATGGCGTTCAGTAGCAAGGATGTGGTATTGGATGTTGTGCGCACCGAGCGCAACCGCTTCTATGAGGTGATCGACAAACCAGAGAATTGGATGGTTGATACCCGTTGCGAAGGCTGGCAAGTGCGCGACATGGTCGGCCATATGATTGATGTGACCGAAGGCTATCTGGAGCGCTGGGATATGGCCACCCGTGGTGAATATCCTGCTGGCCGTGGCTGGACGGTCATGGCAAGCGACCTGAACAAAGGCGCACTTGCGCAGCGCAGCCTTTCGCGTGAGCAAGCGATCGGACGTCTCAAATCTTCCTCAGATCGGCTCATGGGTATTTTTGAAGATCTGAACGAGGATCAGTGGAACGGCTTTATGGTGTCGCATGTCTTCTCTGGCCCGACTCCAGCATTCTGCTATCCAGCCTTCCAGATTATGGATTATGGTGTGCATACTTGGGACATGCATTGGGGTTTGGGTGCCAAGGATGCAAAGCTCGATGTGCGCACCGCTGGCTTGCTGGTTCCATATATGTTTATTATCTGGCAATACTCAGTGGACCAAGCAGCCGCTAAGGGTGTTGATGTAACCTATGGAATCAAGGTTGATGGCGAATGGGGCGGCCAGTGGAGTCTGACTGTCCGCGATGGGCAGCTCAGCTATGCAGCCGCGGATGATCTCAGCGGTGCTCAAGCTGTCTACCATTACGCACATCCATCGGATATGGTGCTCACAACCTATCAGCGTTTTCAGGGTGGTACCGTCAGTGGCGACCAGCAGGTGATCGATAAGGTGAACCACCTCTTCTTCCATATCTAAATCGTACCAGGTGTCGGCGATTTCTTGGTATCATTTGGCGAAGAAGTATATTCTATGTGGTGTATTTGGCGGTACAGGCCAAATGCACCCCATAGTTTTAGATCAGTCTGATGGTCATTTGTGGGGGGCACATGCGGTTGTGGACACAGGAGTATGGCACGCTCTGGGCTATTGAACTAAGCGGTAAGTTGCCAGAGCCGCGTACTGCGCGCGTATCGGTTGATTTTATGCATGTTGGTATAGATACTGTTGATCTAGAGCAACTTGCCACTGCCATGCAATTACCAAATGTAGCGCCAATCCAGGAACGGCTGCAGAGGAATCGCCACTGCTACACCCTCCACATCGATGGGCAGATTGCCTGTTATGGCTGGGTGACCCATGGTGTTGAGAGTGTTGGTGAGCTCGAACGCGAATTCCAGTTACGGCCAGAAGAAGCCTATATCTGGGATTGTGGAACTGCGCCTGCCTGGCGTGGCCAACGCTGTTATACAGCACTCCTCAGCCATCTGATCCACCATCTCCAAGAGAATGGCACGCAGCGGATCTGGATTGGAGCCTCGCGACAGAATCGCGCCTCGGTGAGTGGTATTGCGAGTGCCGGGTTTCGCCAGGTTGTTGATGTTGTCTATCGGCGTGTTTGGAAGATCACATGGCTATGGCTGTTCCTCGCAAACCCGGCTGAACCACAGCTGGTACATGAAGCCCAGCGCGTTCTTGTGAACCCACATGAACGGCGGATCGGGCGGCTGGTGTTAGGCTACCTTACACAGTGAGGTCGTTAGTACAGAATAAGAGCAGGAAGGGGCGAGTATGCATAAGATTCAAACACAAGGAGTCCATCACATTACAATCGTTGGCGCCAGCCGCCAAATTTCGATTGATTTTTGGGAGGGTGTCTTAGGAATGCCGTTCATTTTTGAGCAGCCAAACCTGGATAACCCAAACGAAAGCCATTTGTATTTCGATCCTGGTGATGGGCGTTTGATCACGATCTTCACAAATGAATTGCGTGAGGTCGATCCTACCCCAAACCCTGAGGGGATTGGTAATATTCATCATCTTGCATTTGCTGTCTCGCGTGCAACATTCAGCCAGGCTACACAACGACTGAACGAGCGCGGTATCCCAAATACGGGTGAGATCGATCGTGGTATTTTCACCTCGGTCTATTTTCGCGATCCACTTGGCCAGCGAATCGAATTAGCCTGTTATGTTTTTGAGCCACCAGTTGGGTTTACACACAGCCATGTATTGTTCGAGGCCCACCGCTTACGAGTAGCAGAGGGTGCCTACAATATCAAGGCAGCGCATTTGGCCGATGCGATTGAGTTGTTGGTCAAACGTGGTCAGCCATCGCTCTCAGAGAATCGCGATGCGCGACATGCCTACCCCAAAACGGTTGTTGGGCCGTAGATCATTGAAAAAAGCGAGGTCTGGCATTGACGGATTCCAAAAAAGGGATCAGTGGCGCACGCTATCTTGCGGAGGCACTGAAGAGCTATGGCGTTTCGCATGTCTTCTATGTAGATGCAATCCTGCGTAAGATGATGGTGGAACTTGAGGAATTAGGGATCCGCCGCGTTATTACGCATTCCGAAAAAGCTGCGGCCTATATGGCCGATGGGTATGCCCGCGTTTCGCACCGGCCAGCGGTATGTATGGCACAATCGGTTGGTGCAGCAAATCTGGCTTCTGGCCTACAGGATGCCTACCTTGGCCTTGCGCCGGTGGTCGCGTTGACGGGTAAGAAACCGCCATTGTTCCAGGGCCGGAATGCGTATCAGGAAATCTCGCATACGCCACTATTTGCCGCTGTTACGAAATATGCTGCCGATGTGGTGACACCCGCACAGTTGCCATTCTTGCTGCGTCAGGCCTTTCGTGAGGCCTGTTCTGGTGCGCCTGGCCCAGTTCACCTGGATCTGCTTGGCCATAATGGCAGGCTGGTAGAGCTAGCCGAGTTTGCACCACCAGTGCCAGAAGAGGCATTCTCACACTATCCGGCTTTTCGCCCAGCAGCGGAAGCTCGTTCGATTGCACATGCTGCTCAGGCGATTGCTGCCGCCGAACGACCAGTGATCGTGGCGGGTGGTGGGGTACGGCTTTCGGCCGCCGCCGCTGAAGTGTTGGCACTTGCCGAGGCGGCCAATATCCCATTAGCTACATCGGTGAATGCGAAGGGAACCATCCTGGATGGCCACCCATTGAGCGTTGGTGTGGTAGGCTCATACTCTGCCCGCTGTGCTAATCAGGTGGTGAGTGAAGCTGATCTGGTGATCTATATTGGCAGCCATACCGGTGATCAGGTCACCCATAGTTGGACAGTGCCAGCGCCAGGGATTCAAGTAGTGCAAATCGATATCGATCCCGCCGAAATTGGCCGCAGCTACCCAGGAACAATTGGTGTTGTTGGCGACGCACAAGTTACAGTGAAGCTGCTTACGGAGGCACTTGCTGGTGTACAGGTTAGCCAAGCCTGGCTTACACGCGTTCAGGCATTGGTGGCAGCCTGGGAAGCCGAGATAGCGCCATTGCGTAACTCTGATGCAATGCCAATCCGACCAGAACGGCTGTGTAAGGAGCTCAGTGATGTCTTACCTGAGCGTGCAGTTGTCGTGGCCGATACGGGGTATGCCTCGATCTGGACTGCGACGATGCTACGGCTGACGCATCCAGAACAGATTTATCTGCGCGCTGCGGGATCGCTTGGTTGGGCCTTCCCTGCTGCACTTGGCGCAAAATGCGCCGTGCCAGATCGTCCAGTGATTTGTTTTACTGGTGATGGTGGGTTCTGGTACCACCTGAGCGAACTTGAGACAGCCAGTCGCTTTAATATCAAGACGGTTACGGTTATTAACAACAATGGCGGCTTGGCACAGGGAATCGATGATATTCACTCGCTTTATACTGGTCGAGCGGGTAACCCTGGTGAGCTATATCGCTTCTCAGCAGTCAATTTTGCACGGATTGCCGAGGAGATGGGCTGTATGGGTATTCGAGTTGAGCAACCTGATCAGATTGCGGGAGCGCTACGCCAGGCATTAGCCGCAGGTCGCCCGGCAGTAGTTGAAGTGCTGACCGGGCTAGACTACCGTGCCCCTGAGCCGTGGTCGCCTAAGAAGTAAGGCCAATGTGTTAAGCGAGAATGCCAACCCAGGCCGGTCGCCTATTTGCCGCCGGATGAGCAGATTCTCGCCGAAGAGTGTTGCGCTGCACGACCCTTCTTGTTGCTAGCCACGCATGTTCGGTTGTTGAGTAGGCGAGCCGAGTAGCTATGCTGATCCAATAATTGATCGCCGTGCTAGGGTTCAAGCACTATTTCGCGGCCAATCTGCCGAAGGAAGGCGGTTAGAACAGGATAGGTTGTTCCATCTGCACAGACAAGAACACTAAAGAGATCAATCGTATGGATCGAGGTGACAGGTCGTGTTTCAACCGTATAGCTACCCATATCATCAAGGGTGACAAGTACCTCGCGGGTTGCCCGTGCGCCCCATTTGGGTTCTTGATATATTGATAACGACTTGCTATTCATGGGATTCCTCACGTTTTTCGGCTTGCTCCATCCCTATCCAGAAATTGTTACGCTGAATATTGCGTTCACCGCGGATCATGACACCAGCCAGTTCAGCCTTTTCATCCATATGAACAAGGACAAGGTTTGGCACGGTCGCAAAACGATTGGTGTAGGACGCAATAGCCTCGTGGATCTTCTCGAGTGTTGATTTTTGCGCATTCTCGTCGTACCAGACATAATAATTCACAGCAACTCACATCTTGTGCGGATTGTTGCCGAGCAACAGCACGCAGCATAGAATGACCCCGATATACATTTTGAATCGGGCGGAACATGAACGAGCGAACTGCTCGGGGAGTGTGGTGAACCACAGTAGCGAAGTTTACCTGTACAGTATAGCACATTGTGTTTGTTTCAGGGCATATTATGCCTGAGCAACCGCACGCATGCCCAAAGAATGTTATACTGCAGTTCTATCCACGATGATGCGCACACATGAATCCATTCGTTACGTTAGGGTGATTCACATTTACATTTGGGCCGGTGCCTCAACTGAAGCCTCACCCGATTTGTCCGATGGTCGACAGCCACTGTCGGTATGCTTGAAA
>JANLSE010000243.1:0-16414 GCA_031362265.1 Roseiflexaceae bacterium | reverse complement strand
CTCAAATGCATTATAGCATGGAAACACGCGAGCATTCGATGCCAAGTTACTTTCATGTCAAGCCAAACAATGATTGTGTCAATCTGCAAACCTTGACAACATGGCGCTCAACTTTGCATAATTAATTCAGTTTTGTATTGGAGGAGTTGCGCCATGGCGTACCAAGATTACTATCAGACTCTTGGGGTCGAAAAAACAGCCACTGATGCCGAAATCAAGAAGGCATATCGTAGCCTAGCGCGGAAATATCACCCTGATATTAACCCTGGGAATGTTGCTGCGGAGACGAAGTTTAAGGAGATCAACGAAGCGTACGAAGTGCTCTCGGATAAGGATAAGCGCGAAAAGTATGATCGATTTGGTCGTGATTGGGCCCGCTATTCGGGCAATGGAGATGGGAATGAGTGGGCGAGCGGTGGTGGGGTAAGTAGTTCGAATTTCTCGGATTTGTTTGAAACACTATTTAGTGGTAGCGCTCCAGGAGGGGCACGCGGTGGTATGGGCGGCATGCGTATGGATGGCCAGGATGTAGAGCATCAGGCCGAAATTACGTTGGAAGAAGCCTATGCTGGAACCCAGCGTACGCTTCAATTCCATAGCTCGAATGGCCAGCCGCGCAATGTTACGGTACGGGTTCCTGCAGGTGCAGATAATGGCACGCGTATTCGGGTTGCTGGTGAAGGTGGGCCAGGGATCGGCGGCGGCAAGCGCGGCGATTTGTATATGACAGTCAAGGTGGTGCCACATACGCGCTACGAACGCCGTGGTGATGACCTGTATATCAAGACACCAGTCGATCTTTACACTATGTTATTGGGTGGCGAAGTACGCGTACCTGCAATTAGCGGCAAAATTATTACGCTCAAAATACCACCCGGATCACAGAATGGTAAGCTTCATCGCATTGGTGCGCAAGGTATGCCACGGCTACGTACACCCGAGACACAGGGTGACATGTATGTTTCGCTTGATGTCCAATTGCCAACACAAATATCGAATCGTGAACGTGAACTCTTCGAACAATTACGGTCCATTCCACGTGTATGATTCACGAACACATGTATACAATTAAAGTTGCTGCGGAATTATGTGGCATGCACGAGCAGAGCCTGCGCATGTATGAGCGGCGTGGTTTGATCACCCCGCGGCGTAGTGCAGGCAATTTTCGCTATTACAGTGCTACTGATATTGAACAGATCCGCTTTATCAAGCGCTTGATTGATGATCTTGGTGTCAACCTCGCGGGCGTTGAGGTTATTTTGCGTATGCGGCAGCAGTTGATTGCTGTGCAGGCAGAGTTGGCGGCGCTGCAGGAACGATAATGATGAGGTAGATGCATGCCCCCGTTCCCTACTCGGCGTAGAATCTATTTGATGCGCCATGGTGAGGTGAGTTATTTTGTTGATGGGCGTCCCGTTCCACCACCCGAAGCACGACTCAATGCGGTTGGACAGGAACAGGCGCGTTTGGCTGGTGATGCGCTTGCACAGGTGCCAATCGACCGTGTAGTAGCGACTGGGCTATCGCGCACGATGGAGACTGCGCGCTTGGTATTGGACGCGCGTGCAGTGCCAATTGAAGGTGAGATTGCCGTTGTTACTGCGCTGCAGGAAATTCGTGGCGCGCGCGTGATTGATTTACCACGCCCTGAATTAGAGCAACTCTTCATTCATTCTATGACCCATAGCTTGACGGCTGATAGCCGTTTTCTGAATGGCGAGCATTTTGGTGAGTTCTTTGCGCGAATTGTGCCAGCATTTCAGGGATTGGTGGCAGATCAAACTTGGCAGAATATGTTGCTGGTGGCACATGGCGCGGTCAATCGGGCCATCCTGGCACATATTCTTCATGGGCCAATCGAGACAATGGGGCATATCGAGCAGGATGCGGGTTGCATTAATCTGATCGATATTGACGATCAGGGTTATGGGATTGTTCGCCTGCTGAACTACACACCATATAATCCAAGCAAGCAGGGAATGCAACTGACGACGATGGAACACTACTTCTTGGATTTCCCCACGTAGGTCGTTCATGCGGCGCGCAAGCATTCTAGCCCTCAATAACCTTCCGTGCTCGCTGATACACCGCATCCCATGTCATTTCTCGTAGTACCTTGGTATGGCCAGCCTGGCCCATGCGTATACGCTGTTGCTCATTGGTGAGCAATTGGCCGATCGCTTGTGCAAGATCGTTTGGATCGCCATAGGCTACGAGCAGACCATCCTGGCCATGAGTGATGACATCAGGGATGCCGCCTGCTCTTGCACCGATCACCGGAATGCGATAACACCATGCTTCAGGGAAGACGATTCCAAATGAATCGGTTCGTGATGGTAATGTGAAGATATCTGCCGCCGCAAGGGCATCCCGTTTGGTGGCATCATCGGCATAGCGTAATAGACGAATATGCCCCTGTTCAGGCCTACTAAGGTTCGCATAATATTCTTCAAAGTGTGCTAATGGCGCACCAATCATCACAAGTGTTGCCGTGGAGCCTTTGGCCCAGAGCTGCCGTAATGCCTCAATTGTGTCGATTGCACCTTTATCGCGGGCTAATGCGCCAATATACAATATCAGCTGACCATCTACAGCGTGTTGTGTACGGAAACGTGCACCATCGCCACTCGCCAGTTCCTGTGGGTTCACCCCTGCACCAACAATATGCAGCCGGTTGTGCTGTACTCCACGCTGGGCTAGTGCGTTGGCTTCCAGGCTTGTCATTGTTGCGACAGCATCTGCTTTGCGGAGGAGTGCTACCTGATGACGCATGGTGTAATAACGCAAGAGTGATTGATCACCAGGAACGCCAAGGTGAACGAATGGTGTGCAGACAAAGCGTGCGCCGGTTAAGCGCGCCTGTGTGAGTGTTGGGAGGATCGCAAAATCGAGGGTGATATTGGCAGCATGGATCAGATCAAAGCGTGCATGTTCTTGGAAGAAGGTCTTCAGGCCGGGTAGTTTTGGGGTCAATTGGGCGAGTATCTGGAGGATCGCAGTTGTACCAGGGATGCGTGAGATTTCGGCCATGAGGCGCCGTAATGCCGGGTAGAGGACCCGTGGGCCAGGTGCGCGCCACACCGGGAGCCGCACGATCTGCATTCCACGGTGTCGTTCGGTTTCCTCCGCGATACGGCGGCGGCCAGGTAGCCAGAAATGCTCTAAATCATAGGCATCGGTTGTGAGCACCACCACCTCATGGCCATCTGCAACAAGGCGGGCACCAATTTCCTCAAAATAGCGCCCTGCTCCACTCTTGACTGGATGATAGAGCTGAACGACATGGAGAATACGCATAGTGATCCTTACGCAGGCAGCGCATGAAGAATAGCGTGATTAGGGGTTGCGGTTTTCGTTTTGCGGCCCCCACGATATGCCTGAATCGGCATCAATGCCCATGTCGAACGAGATGCGCTCAGGTTCCCCTGCACTAATAGATGCCGCTGTGGTACGCAGATCAAGGATCCATAGATCGAAACTACGTGTGTTGCCGCTAGCGGCCAAAAATGCGAGTTGTTTGCCATCTGGCGAAAAAGTCGGGGCGCGCGCTGCGCCATTATGGGTGATTTGCAGAGGAGCGGATTGCTGATCGCGCCGCAAGACGAAGATATCGGTTTTTGTGTCGTGGCGTGCAGCAAATGCAAGCAACTTCCCGTCTGGTGAGATCGCTGGGTCATAACTCTGTTCGGGAATACCAGGCACTTCACCTGCTTCACCACTGGCCAGATCGTAGCGATAGATTCGCGCAACACCTGGCGCATCTGGGGCGAGTGCGAAATAGATACCGCTCCCATCGGGTGCATAGGCTAAACGACCAACCTGACCACTCTGATCGGTGTAGTACATGGTACGTTCGCCGCCACGCTGAGCTGGCATACTAAACAGACCCAACCGGTAATCGCTCGCAGGTGATCCATATGGCGGCCCATATTGAGAAACAAATGCGAGTGATTGGCCATCTGGCGACCATATTGGGTAAAATGCCCACATACTTTGATACACTCGATCGAGGCTACCAAGCGGGAGATCGGGAGTATATCCAAGGAGTAATTCAGGCTCACTGCTTGATGTATGTAGCAACATTAGATCAGTGGCGCTCTGGCTACGACGAACAAACACAATTTGTGCACCATCTGGCGAAAGCGCTGGTTGGTATGCGTCTCCGCTTTGGGTTAGGCGCTGCCCACGCTCTCCTTCCCAAGCCCATACATCGCCACCAGCAGAAAAAAGGAGCCTTCCTGAGAGGCCGCGCCCCGCAGGCGCAATGGTTGGCTGCGGGTGTAGGCTTGGTGTTGCTGCAAGCGGTATCTGCTTGGGTAATGCGGTAGGTGAGGCAGGTTTAGGAGCAGAACAGGAGAGCAGAAACAAGAGTGACAGGGAGATAAGGAGACAAGGAGACAAGCGGTTCAGCTGGCCTTGAGGTGGTTCTTTTGAACGCTGCGGATTCACATTAGTCATTTGGTTTCCCGGTTCCTGGATCGTTATTTGGCCTGTGCCATGCTAGCCAGCCAAGAAGTTTACGCCATGTGCGCGGCCGCGGATGGGATATGGCATGCAGCAGATCATCGCTTGGCAATTGCATCGGTAGGAGTGCAAAGAGTGCACCTGGAATTGCCTCAATCGTAATCGGTGTATGGCCAATATAGTCGCCATCGACTTGTACAGGTAGATGGTTACGTGACTCGATCCGTATATTACGGGCGCGGTGGTATTCGATTTCGCGATCAAGTGCGTGGCGTTGAAGCAGGATAGAAAGCAGGCGTAGAGGCGCTTTGAGGAGTGAACTTCCCTTGATGATACAGAGATCGAGCAGGCCATCATCAATACTTGCGCGGGCGGTAATCTTCATAATGCCAGCGTAAAGTTGGCTGTTCCCGAGTACAATCAGGATAGTACGACGGCGTAGGATCTTCCCATCGACCACTAGTCGTACACGTACACCGCGAAAGCGCGTTGCCAAATCGAGGGCGCGTAGCACATAGGCTAATGCACCAAACATACGTTTTTCACTTGAGCGCACTTCATTAACAACAGCCGCATCAAAACCAATTCCAGCCATAAGTAGAAAATAGCGCTCACCGGCAAGCCCAAGATCAATTGGACGTATACGGGCCCGCAACAGCGCTTCTGCGGCTGCACGTGGCTGTAATGGCAGGCCTAATTCACGAATCCATACATTCATTGTGCCGATTGGGAGTGCTCCAAGTGCGGTACGTGTACCGGCCAAGCCATTGATGACCTCATTGATTGTTCCATCACCACCAGCTGCGATCACGACGGTATAGCCAGCAGCGGATGCTTCACGCGCGATGCGTGTGCCATCGCCCGGCCCAGTTGTTGGCGTCAGTTCAACCGACCAACCGCCGGCGCGCAGAATATCACAACAGGCATAGAGTTCGCCAAGCAACTGGTTGGCTTGGCCAGCTGCGGGGTTAAAGACAATCAGAGCGCGTGTCTCAGGGCCAGGAGTTGGGTCGCTACGCATTGTCTTCATCACTACGTTCGGCCGGTGGACCACCACCCAGGATTGTATCGGGGGTATCGATCCAACCACGACGTAGTGCGAAGAGCACTGCTTGGGTGCGATCATTGAGCGAAAGCTTGCGTAAAATCGAAGAAATATGGTTTTTGACCGTCTGTGTACTGATTTTGAGGCCCTCGGCAATATCGCGATTACTGCCACCCGAGGCGATCTGCTCAAGTACTTCAATTTCACGTTCACTCAGGGGCGTAAAGAGGGTAAACTCCTCTTCAGAAGCATTGTGGGGCATATTGCGAAATTGTGTAAGTAGGCGTGTAGCAACCTTGGGATCTTCAAATACAACATCGTTGATAACATATTCACCGCGGGATACGCGCCGAAGGATTTCAACTAAATCCTTTGGCCGAATATCTTTTGGACGATATGCAGCAGCGCCGGATTGGAGCGCATTGAAGGCAACCTCATCGCTTTCGTGCATGCTCAGCATAACAACACCAATCCGTGGATATTGGTGCCGTATTTGGCGTGTCAACTCAAACCCTGTCATCTGTGGAAGGTTTAGATCGACAAGTACAATCGATGGTTCCTGGCTTGGCAGTGCGCTCTCCAGCCATTGTAATGCTTCTTCGCCACTGGCAGCCTCCGCGACAATACTGACATCATCATAGACAGATAGGGCTGCACGCACTCCCTGCCGAAAGAGAGGATGATCATCAACCAATAATAGCTTTACGGAGACGTTGGCGGGCATGGTAGCGGTTCCTTTCCTTGGTCGCTCAGCCAGCGCGCATAGAGCGCCTGTGGTGTATCGATCGACAGAAGGCCAACTTGTGCGAGAAGCCGTTGCGTTGTAATAATTGGCAGCCCAACGACATTTGTATAGCTTCCCATGACAGAGCGAACGAGCCTGCCGCCTAAGCCTTGAATGCCATATGACCCAGCTTTATCGAGTGGCTCGCCAGTGGCGACATAGGTTTCAATATCGTTGTCACTCAGCTCCGCAATACTCACGCTACTCTCGACGAGATCGAACTGTGGTGTATGATCATGGCCAGGACGTGTATCTAGAACTGTTAAACCAGTATAGACGGTATGATCACGCCCGGAGAGTTGCCGCAACATACTACATGCATGGGCAGCGTTGTTAGGTTTATTGAGCACTTCGCCATCAAGCACTACAATCGTATCAGCTGCGATAATAACATCAGCGGTGATGCTTGTGCAAACAGCATGTGCCTTACGCCATGCGCGCAACGTCGGGTGATCGTGTATGCCGACTGCTGCCGCCGGAAGTTTTGCCACAATTGCGGCTGGCGCATGCTCTTGCTCTTCAGCATTGGTTGCTACGATACGAAATGGTAGGCCAAAATACGCCAGCAACTCACGGCGGCGCGGAGAACCCGAGGCTAGTACAAGATCGATTATACTCTTCATGAAGCCATGGTAGCATGAAACGCTGAGTGCGGCAACTCCAATCTTCATATCTACTTCATATCTTCACGTTACCCTAGTAGAAAGTTTCATGCTCACGATGGCCTAGTATTTCGGAATGGGATACTTGATAAAGCGGAGGGTTTATGCCGCAACGCATTCTCATTGTTGATGATGAACGCAAGCTAGTGCAGGGGCTTGTTGCTTATTTTCGGCAGGCAGGGTACGAGACGATAGCTGCATACGATGGGCGCTCAGCGCTTGATTCCGCACACCGTGACCGCCCAGACTTGATACTGCTTGATTTAATGCTACCGGAACTTGATGGCATTGAGGTCTGTCGCCAGATTCGGCGCAACTCGAATGTGCCGATTATGATGGTAACAGCGCGTGTTGAAGAAGCCGATATGCTGATCGGCCTTGAGATTGGGGCTGACGACTATATTACCAAACCATTTAGCCCTCGTGAAGTCGTAGCCCGAGCACGTGCACTATTGCGTAGAGCGGCTGGTAACCTTCTGCCAACCCAGATTCTACGGATTGGCCCAATTGAGTTGGATATTGAGCGGCGGAATGTGCGTGTCTATGGGAAAGCTACTGATTTGACGCCAACCGAATTTGAGCTACTTACTACACTTATGCGCAATAGTGGCCGACCATTGAGTCGAGCACAGTTGCTCGATGCTGTTGCTGGTGATGCCGATGCCGGTTTTGAGCGAACCATTGATGCGCATATCAAGAATTTGCGGCGTAAGATTGAACCAGATCCGATGACGCCAACGCTTATACTTACCGTGTTTGGAGTTGGGTATAAGTTGAATGATGAATAAGCTATGCATTCACTTCGTGCACGATTATCACTGACCCATATTCTCGTGGCGCTTGTGGCTGTTGTTGTTGTCGCAGGGCTGGCGAGCTTCCTCATTCAACGCGGGTTCGATAACCTAGCGGATCAACAGGCGCGTATCGACGCCGAGGATATTGCAGATCGGCTGGTCGATTACTATGATCGCCGTGGCACATGGCGCGGGGTGGAACTCTTCTTACGGCGTCGTTTTCCCCTGCTTCAGGCCAATTCACCGTTACAGCGCCGGCGTATGCAATTAGTGGATCAAAGTGGGGCGGTTGTTTTCGATAGTTCGCAAATACGCGCTTCACGGCAATTGGTGCCACTTATCACGGGGGTACGCGCACCTATTCTTGTGAATGGTGTGGAGGTTGGGAGTGTACTGGCAAGTAACGCTCGCGATGAGTTAACGGGTGCAGAGCGCGATTTTTTGGCGCGCATGCGCTTTAGTATGATTGTGGGTAGCCTTGCAGCTGGGGGAGTTGCCCTTGTTGCAGGGCTGATCAGTGCGGCACAAGTTACGAATCCACTGCGCTCACTCACAGCTGCGGCACGGCGCCTAGCGGATGGTGAGCGCCATGAGCCGCTATCTGCGCCGACTGATCGTGAGTTAGCTGATCTTGCCAATGCGTTCAACCTCATGGCGAGTGAGCTTGAACGTCAGGAGCAGTTGCGCCGCCATCAGGTTGCCGATATTGCGCATGAGCTACGCACACCATTGAGTGTTTTGCGACTCCAACTGGAAAGCCTCGAAGATGGTGTGGAGCAGCCGACCCCAACACTCTTAGCCTCACTAACCGAGGAGGTTGGGCTGCTGAATCGATTGGTCGATGATTTGCGCTTGCTTTCGCTGGCCGATGCAGGGCAGCTTACGTTGCAGATTGAAGCGCTTGATGTGGCAGATGTGCTCGCCAGTATCGCCACACGTAGTGCGACACGTGCCCGCCAACTGGGTATTGCATTGCAGGTTGTGCCAACGCAGGGCTTGATGGTTGCAGCAGATCCACAGCGGCTCGCTCAGATTCTCGGGAATGTTGTCGAGAATGCGATGCGTTACACATCACGCGGTGGTAGTATCACGATTTCTGCTACTGAGTCGCTGGGAGTGATTGCACCACAGCAGGCGATAAAGGGCCAAACCGGTAAGCCGATACGGCGGAAGAGTATGCCAGCGCGCGATTCTCAGCTGATTTCCTTCAGTGTTACCGATACAGGCCCTGGAATTCCCGAAGAGGAGCAGACGAGGCTCTTTGAACGCTTCTGGCGCGCAGATCGTGCACGTACACGTGAGACAGGTGGGAGTGGGTTAGGCCTGGCGATCGTACAACGGTTAGTGGAGCTTCAGGGTGGGCAAGTTTCGGTAACAAGCCAGGTTGGCCAGGGAACAACCGTTACCGTCAGGTTGCCTGCTGTGCGTTAGGATGCGATAATCTGATTCTTCCCGCTTCGTTTGGCGATATGCAGTCGGCTGTCGGCCAGGCGCAATTGCTGTTCGGGATCGGTTTGGCTTTGGCTATTTGCAATGCCAATACTGATGCTCACCTGGAGATCTGCGTGTATTTGCGCCCATGGATGATGCTCGGCTGCCACGCGGAGCCGATCACAGCACAGAATTGCCTCGTCGAGCCCAGTTTCAGGGAAGAGCAGCACAAACTCTTCCTCCCCAAAGCGAGCTGGCACATCGGCTGAGCGAATGCCTGCTCGAAGAATGCGACCGATTGCCATTAATACTGTATCGCCAGTTTGATGCGAGAATGTGTCATTGATCGCCTTAAAGTTATCGATGTCGATGATCGCCAGTGTCATCTGGCGATCATAGCGTTTAGCTTGCGCAAAGTTGCGATTAAGCTCTTCGGTGAGATAGCGCCGGTTATAAAGCCCCGTCAGGCTATCGCGAATACTCAGTTCGCGTAATTCTTCCTGAAGCCGCTCAAGTTCAACCATTCGCTCCTGGAGTGCAGCCTGGCTGCTGCGTAGATCATCGATTGTGAGTTCTAGCTCGCGGGTGCGATCTGAAACAAGGGCCTCAAGGCTATCATTAATCGAAGCGTTTTCGATTGCAACAGCAGCTTGATTGGCAAAAAGCATTAATGGAGCCAGGCTTTCGGGTTTGAAGCGACCACCAATGGAGCGATTTTCAATATAAATGGCACCAATCACTTTCCCATACGAGATCAGAGGTACACACATAATCGAACGCAGGGTGAGATTCCGGATACTTCGCGTCTTGCCAGATTCGAGGTCGCTGGCTGCATCGCGTAGAATGATTGGTTCCGCATGTTCGATAACCTGATGCAATACCGATGTGCTGATTTGGTCAGCAGGTGAAGCGACCTCACCGCCTTGCTGATCACGCATCACGCGGAAATCAAGTGTCCCATCGGTGGCGAGCAACACAACATAACCACGTTCCGCGCCAACCAGCTTGAGTATTTCGTCGATAACATAGTTTAAAAGTGGCACAAAGGCGCGTCGTTCCGCCATCCGGCGAGTAATATCGAGGATGCTCAGGAGTGTATTCGTCTCGAGGGATGTGTCGCTCATGTAATTCTCAATGTTTAGCTATGGGAGTGCTTATTATTCTAGCTGTCTTGATCAAATGATACTCTGGACTAATTATTGTAAGCAAGATCTGTAATAATGCATGGTATTCAACACATGTGGGCCGCACCATTGTCAAGTGGTATGATACCAGGTATGTGAAGCATTTGTATTGAAGTGTTTCCCTTCTGGATTCCATATTGGTGCCATTGCATTCAGGCAGGTTATGATGCTTTGTAATTCACTCGCCGGGTGTGCCACAATTATATTCCAGTTATTTGGGTTTGGGCTTTCGAATGGTGCAATTATCGCGTTGAATGCGCTCGGTGTGACGCTTGTCTATAGTGTGGTGCGTACGGTTAACTTTGCGGCTGGTGATCTCTTTGCGTTAAGCACGGTTCTTACAACCCAGATTATTCTCGCGCTTGGGCTGCGTGCTGGTGAGCCAGGCCTCACAACAGTCGGTGGGCTATTGGCGGCATTGGTAGCTTCTATGGGGTGGGGTGCATTGGCGAACATGGCTGTCGAACGGTTGGCATTCCGGCCATTTCGTGGGCATTCACGCTTGGCACCGCTGATTGCGGGGATCGGGTTATCGTTTGTTCTGTTTCAGATGGCGATTGCCTGGCGAACAATCGCTGAGGTAGGCTTTGGCAACCCAGAACACCATAGTGATGTAGATAACCTGGCGAATGTGCCGCATTTTGGCATCCCAGTATTGCTTCCCGATCTAAATCTGGCACAACTAGTTGGGCTACCATTCCGCTACACCCTGCGTGATCTGGTACTGTTGGGGGTAGCGGTATGCCTGGCTTTGCTTGTAACCTGGTTTCTTGCGGCCACCAAGGCTGGGCGTATGTTACGCGCGTGTGCAGAAGATGCCGAGATGGCCATCTTATGTGGCGTAAATCGCGATCAGGCCATGAGTGGGGTTTTTGCATTAGGGGGTGCGCTTGCTGGTGCGGCCGCCTTCATCTTCACGCTTTACTATGGGCGGCCGTTTGGCCAACATGGCGCGGAGAGCGGCCTATTGGCCTTTACCGCAGCAGTATTAGGCGGGATAGGTAACCCAATTGGGGCATTAGTGGCTGGTATCTTGCTTGGGATTCTTGCGTCATTCAGTGATTTTATACTGCCTGCACAATGGACACCAGTGCTTGTACTTGCGATGCTGATTGGTTTACTGGCCTTGCGCCCAAATGGGTTGAGTGCTGAAGATCGTGGCGACCTCCGCGAAGAAGCACTGCAATCCGCCACTCCTCACTCAATAGCAATGGTGGCGAAGATCGGCATAATTGGGCGGTTTTCGTTAGGGAGCCACAGCGGCAGAGAGTATTTGATCGGAATACCGTTCGTTAGTCGATTAGGCCAGTTTAAGCAATATTTGCCACTGGCGATACTTGCGCTGTTTGCGCTTGCCTACCCAGTACTCGATACACTGCTTGGGTTTCAGCGACAGGCGATTATCAATAACATGCTGATATTTGCATTATTAGCACTTGGCCTAAATGTGGTCTTAGGGATGGCAGGCATGCTGGATCTGGGGTATGCGGCATGTTTTGCTGTGGGTGGCTATGCCACTGCATTGTTGATAAATGCTTCATTTGGGGCACAACTCGATTTCACACTGGTTCTGTTGTTTGGGATGCTAGCCGCCGCGCTATTCGGTGCGCTAAATGGCGTTCTGACACTGCGATTACGTGGTGATTATTTGGCTGTTGTTGCCTTGGCGTTTGGGCAATTAGTGCCGCGTGTAATTGTGAATCTATCGCAATGGACGGGTGGTTCGGGGGGGATGGCTGCATTACCGGCCCCGAGATTATTGGGATTCCAGCTTGTGAGCCAAGGCCAGCGCTACTATTTGATATTGATCTTGGTGGTAGTAGTTATTGTCATCAGTCAACGTCTGGCCAATTCGCGGATCGGGCGTGCCTGGGCGGCACTAGGAGCTGATGAGATTGCAGCTGCGAGTTGTGGAATCAGCCTTGCGCAGGTTAAACCAGCTGCCTTTGTGATCGGTGCAGCGATTGCGGGTATTGCCGCAGCGCTTTCGGCAACGGTCTTTGGGTATGTGGACCCCGATCAATCGGATTTTCGTATCTCAGCGATGACGCTGGCGATGGTGGTGATTGGTGGGGCTGGTAGCCCGCTTGGCACAGTAGCAGGAGCGCTTCTGGTAACGGGCTATGATCAGGTGATCTTGCCATGGTTGGGCGGTTGGTGGCGTCAGGTATTTGGCGAGCGTGCGCCACTCCAATTCGCTGAATTGAATTACCTCTCGTTTGGGTTAGCGTTGTATCTTACGGTACTATGGCGCGGGAGACGTTGGTGATCAGAGACACGGAGACACGGAGACACGGAGACCTTAACGCAAAGGCGCAAAGATGCAAAGGCAAAGGCGCTAAAGAACAAAGGAACAAAGGAACAAAGGAACAAGGGGGCCATCGCTCCAATACTTCAATGCTCCAATGCTCCAATGTTCCAACGTTCCAATGCTCCATCGTTCCAATGCTACCCCCAGGTTTCCTCATCATATCCTGGCATTTCCATGCGAAGTGGTTTATTCTCACGGTAGCCAAGTGCGAAGTCGGCTTGGAGCAGTTCTTGCAGCTCGCGGGTTCCTTCGTAGATGATTGCGCCACGTGAGTTGCGAAGGTAGCGCTCGACAGGATATTCATCGCTATAGCCATAGGCCCCATGAACCTGAATGGCATCATCGGCAACCTCAAAACTACTGACGGTTGCATGCCATTTTGCGAGGGTTGTCTCACGTGTATTGCGTAACCCGGCGTTCTTCATCCATCCTGAGCGATAGACAAGCAGGCGGCTGGTGTCGAGCTTGCGTACCATATGGCTGATCATGCGCTTGACAAGTTGATGCTCGGCGATTGGGACGCCAAATGTGTGGCGTTCCTTGGCATAGCGCAGGCTGGCCTCGAGGCTCGCCTGAATCAGCCCGGTGGCACCTGCGGCTACCGTGAAGCGCCCGCTATCAATGGCGCTCATGGCGATCTTAAAACCTTCGCCCTCTTCACCCAGCCGGTTGGCAACTGGTACGCGCATATCTTGCATCACAATCGCGCCAGTATTGCCTGCACGCATGCCTAGTTTGCCATGGAGTGGGTAGCTGCTGAAGCCTGGCATGGTTCGCTCGACGATGAAGGCGCTGATACCACGATTGCCTTGTGATGCATCGGTTTTCGCAAAGACAAGAAAATGATCGGCCATATCTGCCAAGCTGATCCAAATCTTCTCGCCATTCAGAATATAGTGATCACCATCGCGACGTGCGGTCGCGCGCATAGCGCCAGCATCGGTTCCGCTATCTGGCTCGGTAAGCCCGTATCCGGCAAATTTTGTCCCCTGTGCCTGTGGAGTAAGATATTTCTGTTTCTGCTCCTCGGTGCCCCACTGGAACAGGGTTAATGAGTTCAGACCAGTGTGTACGCTTAAGACCACACGCAAAAAGCTATCGACACGCTCTAGCTCTTCGCATACAACCGCCAACGCCAGGTAATCCATACCGGCGCCACCATACTTGGCCGGGATACAGATTCCAAGAAAGCCTAGCTTGCCCATCTTTTCAAGAATTGGCCGCAGATGTGGGCGATTTTCTGGCCCCTCACCATGCGCCGCACCACTGCGATCCCAATCGCGAATATACGGTTGAACTTCCTTCTCGGCGAAATCACGCACGGCTTTGCGTAGAATGTTGTGCTCTTCGTTGAGAAACATGTCGTAGTTGGCCGTGAAATCCATGGGTTACTCCTTTTATAAGCATTGAAGCATTGAAGCATTGAAGCGATGGAGCGATGGAATGTCACCTATCTCCCCGTCTCCTTGTCTCCTTGTCTCTTAGTCTTTGTTCTCTTGTTCCCTTGTTCTCTTGTTCAAGCGTGGTTCTTGGTTCTTGGTTCTTTTGCGCCTTTGCGCCTTTGCGTTAAGATCCTCTGGTCTCCGTGTCGTCTTGCTCTTACCTTGCCACCTTATCACCCAGTGCGCGCGAGATGCGTTGTGCAATTGCTGCCACAGCCGGGCCAATTTCCTGTTCAAGCCGTTCTAAACTGAGTGTACTGGCAGGCCCTGAGATACTAAGTGCCGCGACTGCATGGCCCGAACTATCGCGAATAGGTGCAGCTGCGCCACGTAACCCGATAGCTAATTCCTGATCACTGAGGGCAAAGCCACGTGAACGAATCAACCCAATATCTGCCAGCAATGCATCACGCGTCAGTGTATATTCCGTCAATGTCGTGGCGGGTAGGGTAGCCAGCCAACTCGATAATTCAGAATCGCTGCGATCTGCGAGAAGCGCCTTGCCAAGTGATGTTGCATGGGCTGCAACGCGCGATCCAACGCCAAGCATAACCCCCACGATTGCGCGATTACGCACCCGGTCAATATAGATAATATCCTGACCGTCACGATCCAGGACAGCCAGACTAGCGGTTTCTTCAAATTGTTCGGCAAGCCGCTCGAGGTGTGAGCGCGCTACCTGACGCACCTCCATACTTGCAAGTGCAGCAAACCCCAGTTGTAAAACCCCCAGCCCTGGCCGATAGCGGCGTGTAGCTGGATCGACCTCAAGATACCCTAGTTCCTCTAATGTCGAAAGAATCCGAAATGCGGTGCTCTTATTCAGACCAGCCGCGACGGTGATCTCCCCCAGTGAAAGTGCTGGCCGTTCTGCACTGAATAGACTTAAGACGAGCATCCCACGTGCGAGAGCATCAATTGTATAGCGGTTTTGTTTCATTGAGTAAAACGATGTTTGACTGTGTAACACAGTTGTGATTATATTGCGAACTGTCTGTCGTGTCAAGCTCGTCTATTGTTAGTGCAATATCTGATTGAATAGTATGCTACCATAGGCTTCCGGAGGACATCATGGTGCGAATATTCTTTCAGGGGAAGCGTTTACTATTCACGTTACTGGTGATAGTGGTTGCCGGTATTCTATGTAGCCTTGGGGCATGGCAATGGGGAAGATATCAGCAGCGTATTGCACTTAATACGCGAATCAATAGCCGCATGGTCGCTGCGGCAGTTCCGTTGCTTGGTGGCCCGATCGACCCCGAGGAGTTTGATTATCGGCGGGTAGAGTTGCGGGGTACATTCGATAATACCCAATCGGTATTGTTACGTAACCGTTCATTTGAGGGTACAACCGGGTATCACCTTCTGACGCCATTGCGCCTAGAAAGTGGCGAGTCAGTATTGGTTGATCGTGGTTGGGTGCCATTGAATGAGAGTCCTGCGCGTGCGCGTGATGGGTATGTTGTAGGTGGTGAGGTACGTATTACAGGTGTCGCACGCAAATCGGAAGCTGGGCGGATTGGCCCGATCGATCCACCATTTACCACCACACGGCCACGGCTGGATGCCTGGTTTCGTGTAGATATTGCGCGGATCGCCGAACAGGTTGGCTATCCATTACTGCCAGTTTTTGTTGAGGTTCAGCCGGAAGCGACAGCAAGCCCAATACCACCGATCCCTGCTGAAACCACCGATCTTGGGCCGGGATCAAATTTGAGCTATACCATTCAATGGTTTAGCTTCGCACTGATTCTGCTGGTTGGGTATGTGGCTGTGATGCTGCGTGGCAAGCCAGTGCGTTAAGATCAAAAGATAGTCGGCGTTTATACAAGCTTGTGATGAAAAGGACTATAACAATGAGTGATCAATACTCTAGTTCCGCACTTGTGGATATGTTTGCCTATATCGATGCGCAGCGCGAGGAATACCTTGAACGCTTATTAGCATATGTACGTCAGCCAAGTATTAGCGCCCATGGCATTGGGATCGCCGAGACAGCCGAGTTTCTATTGAAGCAACTGCGAATCCTTGGCATGCAGGCCGATCTGATGCCAACGAACGGCTGGCCAATGGTCTTAGCGCGCCGCATGGACGCACCAGGCGCGCCAACCGTGCTGCTATATGGCCATTACGATGTTCAGCCACCAGATCCGCTTGATGCCTGGGTTTCGCCGCCATTTGAGCCGGAAGTGCGCAATGGCCGGATCTATGGGCGTGGCGTTGGCGATAACAAAGGCCAACATTTTGCCCAACTACTGGCGATTGAAGCAACCCTGGCATGCCGAGCGAAGTTGCCA